>CAYMQX010000384.1:0-3259 GCA_964392495.1 uncultured Anaerolineaceae bacterium | reverse complement strand
AAAAGTTCGGAGACCTGGATATTCTCATCACCAACGCCGGCGGGCCTCCGGCGGGCGCCTTCGAGACCATCGACGAGTCCGGCTGGGATTCCGCCTGGCAGCTCTCCTTCATGAGCCATGCGCGCTTCGTGCGCGCCGCCCTGCCGCACCTGCGCCTCTCCCAGGCAGGCTCGGTGCTCGCCATCGTGACCTATGTGGTCCGGCAGCCCATGCCCAACCTGGTGCTCTCGAACAGCATCCGTGCCGCCACCGTGGGACTGGTGAAATCCCTGGCGCTTGAGCTCGGCGCGCAGGGGCTCCGCTTCAATTCCATCCTGCCCGGCTGGACGCTGACGCAGCGCGTCCAGGACCTGATGAGCGTCCGCGCCCGAAGCAGCGGCGCCACGGTCGAAGAGGAGATACAGAAACAGCAGGCCGATATCCCACTTGGACGTATGGGACGGCCTGAAGAGTTCGCCAATGCCGCGGTCTTCCTCGTCTCGCCCGCAGCCTCCTACATTCACGGCGCGGCACTTGCCGTGGATGGAGGCCTGATTAAAACCCCGTTTTAACCGGACTTCCGGAGTCTTAACATCCCAACGAATGGAGAACCTCACCGACATGGAACGACACTGCCTTAACTGCAACCGCACCGACGAACAATTCCCCCTGATCGCATTGATCTACAAGGGCGAAACGCTGTATATCTGCCCGCAGTGCCTCCCCAACCTGATCCACAAACCGCAGGTCCTGGCCGACAGGCTGCCCGGCATCGAGATCCTCCCCACCAGCGGCCACGTGCACTGATCCGCCCGCTTATGAGCAGGCTCTCCTTCCTGACCCGCACCTCCCTGCTGCTGGGCTTCTTCTTCGCAGTCGACAAGGTGCTGGCCTTCGGGAAGTCCATCCTCTTTAACCGCATCGTCGGGCTGGAGGGCATGGGCATCTTCGGCGCGGCCAACAACATCCCGGATTACCTCTCTGCCCTGCTCTCCGGCGGCGCATTGGGCATGGCCTTCATCCCCGTGCTGACCGAGGTACTCGATAAGGAGGGCCGCCGCCAGGCCTGGGACCTGTTCTCACGGGTCGTCAACCTGGCCTTCATCGTCACGGCGCTCTTCTCGGCGCTTATCATCCTGCTCTCCGAGCCCTTTGTCCGGCACATCATCGCACCCGGCTTCAGCCCGCAGCAGCAGGCTCTCACGGCCTCCCTCATGCGGCTGGACCTGGTCGCCATCCTGATCTTCTCGCTCAGCGGGCTGGTCATGTCCAGCCTGCAGGCCAACCAGCACTTCCTCCTTCCGGCGCTGGCCCCGGTGCTCTACAACCTCGGGCAGATCTTCGGTGTGCTGGTGCTCAGCCCATCGGAGAGCATACGCCTCGGGCCGATCCTGCTTCCGCACTTCGGGCTCGGCCTCCACGGCATGGTCTACGGCGTGATCCTGGGCGCCGCCCTGCACCTGCTCATCCAGGTCCCCGGGCTGATGCGCTTCGGCTTTCGCTGGACGCCTGCCCTGGACGTCCGCAGCCCCGCCATGCAGCGCGTCCTGCTCCTGCTGGGGCCGCGCATCCTGACCATGGCCTGCATCCAGGCCTACTTCGTGGCGCGTGACAACCTGGCCTCCCGCTTCGACACCACAGGCGTGGGCGCCCTGAACCTCGGCTGGACCATCCAGCAGGTCCCCGAGACCATCCTGGGGACGGCCATCGCCGTGGCCCTGCTGCCCTCCCTGGCGGAATTCATCAACCGCGGACAGTCCGACCGGTTCACGGGGACTGTCAACCGCGCCCTGCGCGTCATGCTGGCGTTCTGCCTGCCTGCCGCAGCCCTCCTCGCCGTGACAGTGCGCCCGCTGGCGGGCGCGGTCTTCGACTACGACGCCGCCCGCCTCGACCTGCTGACCGCCTGCACCTGGGGTTTCCTGGTCGGCCTCGTCGGCGATACCTGGCTGGAGGTGGCGGTGCGCTCCTTCTACGCCAACCAGAACACGCGCACCCCGCTCGTGGCGGCCTTCCTCCAGGCAGCCTCCTTCGTGCTGCTTTCGTTCCTGCTCACCCCCATCCTGGGGCTGGCGGGCATCCCTCTCGCCGCGGCCCTGACCTTCACAACGCAGGCGCTTGTCCTGCTCGGCCTGTTGAACCGGCGCTTCCCCGGCCTGCTGCGCATGGACGGTACCGCCTGGCGCGCCCCGCTCTCCGCCCTGGTGGCGGCGGGGGTCGCCCTGGCGCTCCTCGCGCTGCTCCCGGTCGGCCCGATTCCGGGGGGGCTCGCCGCCCTGGTGGCCGGAGGCCTGGCCGCCCTGCCCCTCATCTGGCCGGAGGCCCGCCTGATCCTGCGCCTGTAAGCCTGGGGTATAATCCCGGCCATGTCCGAAAGCTCTGACAGCACACAACCCGTAAAGGTGAAAAAACCCTCGCGCCTGCGCAGCCGCATCCTGACCACGCTGGGCGTACTCGCATTGCTCGCCCTGAGCATCTTCGGCGGGACCCAGGCCGCCATCGCCGACCGCACCTCCACCCAGCGTTCGCTGATCGAGAAGCAGCTCTCCGAGCAGTTCCAGTTCGCCCTGGTGGATATCAGTTTCATGCGTTATGACGCAGCCCGGCAGCGCCTGGAATTCATCATCAGCCACGAGCCCAACTATCCCGGCGCCTCCCAAAAACTGACCGAGGTGCTGGTCGCCATGAGCGTGCCCACCTCCACCCCCACGCCCCTGCCCACCTCCACGCCCAACCCCACGGGCGCCGAAGGCATCTTCAAACAGGCTCAACAACTGATCGCCGCCCGCGACTGGGCCAATGCCCTGATCGCCATCGACGAGGTCCGCAAGGCCGACCCCGGCTACCACACCGCCGAGGTGGACGGCATGTATTACTTCGTCCTGCGCAACTATGGGTTCAGCCAGATCGTCGAACATGGCAACCTGGAGGGCGGCATCTATGAGCTGACCCTCGCCGAGCGCTTCGGCCCACTGGATAACGCCGCCAATGGGCTGCGCGGGGGCGCCCGCGCCTATCTCACCGCGGCCAGCTTCTGGGAGATCAACTGGGAGCAGGCCGTCAACTACCTCAGCCAGGTGGCCTCCGGCTGGCCCTCCCTGTGGGATGGCACCATGACGGCCTCCCAGCGCTACTACATCGCCCTGATGCGCTACGGCGACGAGCTCTTCCAGCGCGAACAGTTCTGCGACGCGGTGACCCAGTACCAGGCCGCTGCCGCCATCGCAGAGCTGGACGACACAGCCCAGAAGGGCTTTAACCAATCCTATCAGGCCTGCTT
>CAYMQX010000383.1:0-3263 GCA_964392495.1 uncultured Anaerolineaceae bacterium | reverse complement strand
CTCTTTCAGCAAAGCCGCCTCATCGGGCTGCTGGACCTCGACCTGCTGCTGATGGTCGATCAATCCCTGACCATCCTCATCTACCTTGCACTCTTTTTTGCACTCAAGCGTACCGAGGCGTCCTTCATGGTTGCCGGGCTTGCTTTCGGCCTGGTCTCGGCCATTCTCTTTATTGCCTCCAACCCGGCCTTCAGTATGCTTTCCCTGAGCGATCAATATGCCGCAGCATCATCTGCCGAAAAGGACGTCCTGCTGGCCGCCGGGAGCGCAGCCATGGCCGCCTGGCAGGGCTCGGCCTTCCACGCCAGTTACATCCTCGGCTCACTTGCGCCGGTTTTGATCTCGGCCATCATGTTGCGCAGCAGCCTGTTCAAACGCTGGACCGCGTACCTTGGCATCCTGTCGAATGCCCTTGCCCTGGGCCTGTATGTTCCCCGGATTGGGGTCTTCATCTCGGTCTTTTCCGTGCTTTTCCTGTGGGGTTGGTACGCACTTCTGGCCAGCGATCTCCTCCACCTGGGACATGGCCACAGCCTGGAGGCTGCGTGACTCACATCACCCCCACCCACCGCGATTTTCTGAAGGCAGCCGTCATCGCCCTCGGCGCGGCAGCCATCGCCTGTACCGCGGCCAGCCTGACGGATCACCCCAAGAATTCCCCCTTTTGCCAGCCAGAGATCAATTTAGGAGATGAAAACATGTCGAACAAGATTCTTGTCACTTATGCCAGCCGACTCGGCTCAACGGTCGGGGTGGCTGAAGCCATCGGCAGGACCCTCACCGAGGCTGGCGCTCAGGTGGATGTCCTGTGCATGCAAGATGTCACAGACCTGGCTCCCTATCGTGCGGTCGTGGCCGGCAGTGCCATCCGTGACCGGCAGTGGCTGCCCGAGGCCCTGGATTTCATCCGAACCTACAAGGCTGAATTGACCCGCAAACCCTTCGCGGCCTTCCTCGTCTGCATGACACTCGCCATGCCCAACGGAGAGAAGTACCGCCAGGGCGTTTCGGACTGGCTGCAGCCGGTGCGCACCCTCGTCCATCCGGTGAGCGAGGGGCTCTTCGCCGGCACCCTGGATATCAGCAAGATCACCTCGCTTAAGGATCGAATGATGTTCAAGGTAAGTACAGCCATGGGTGTCTGGTCGGAAGGCGACCACCGCGATTGGAATGCGATCCGCCTGTGGGCCGAATCCCTCCCCGCCGTGCTCCATTAGGCGTGCCATGGATCAGCCCTGCGTTTATGAGATCCGCGTTGAGGGGTTCCTGGCTGGTCACTGGTCCGATTGGTTCGATGGGCTGGTGATCCGCCGGGAGGCGGAAACGATCACAATTCTGACCGGCTGCGTGCCCGATCAGTCCGCCCTCTTCGGCCTCCTCGCAAAGATCCGCGACCTGAACCTCATCCTGCTGTCCATCAACCGGCAGAACCCACTGGTCCTGCTCCCCGGGGATACATCACAGCCGGCAAATCCTCCTGGGCGGACATAAAAGCCAGGCCTGCCGGAGCCCGTTGGAGGCCCCCCTGTCAACCATGTTTTTTTAAAGCTGCTAAAGGTCCCTCTGCTTGAAGCGACTGACCGCGGCCCACAGCGCGCCGAACAGATAGAGCACCGCGCAGGCGATCATCAGGAGGCTCGGCACCGAGATCGTCCCAAAAGGCGACATTCCCAGAGCCCCCGAGAGAGGTGTTTGCATTTCAAAGGAGGCCGCCGCCATAATGCTTCGCTGGGGATGATCAGACTGGTGACAATACCCACCTGGACCGCCGTGGGTCGTGAAGCAGCGACCCGAACTGCTCGATCCCCCCCGATGAAGGCCAGCCCATGCCCATCATCAATCCCCCTGGTCCACCTGACCAAGCCCAGATTGTACCGGCGGGGGAATTAAATTCGATTCATGGATATGGTGGACCCTGTTTTTTTTGCCTCATCAGGCCCTTTCCGATACCCCCCCGCAGGATGAGATCAGCTTTGCCGCTGAAAGATCATGTCCTGCTCTTCCACAATTTCACCGTCGGTCCCGCCTGCGATTGGCAGGTATCTACCAGGCCGCAGCCTTTGCAGCCCTCACCGCAATTAATATAGGCGGAGATCATCCCACTGCGCTGCAAATGGTCGAGCATGGCCGCCACCACCTGCGGCGTGGTATGCAGACGCCTCGCCAGAGCATTGACCTCCAGCGTACCGCCTTCCCGGATTTCCTTCACCAGTTGTTCCAGCATTCTTATATTCCCAGCGCCAATGCAATATGGTAGGCTGCCGCCCCACCCGCGAACGAGATCGCCAGGAACAGCGCGATATCCAGCAGCGTCCACGCCCAGGACTGCGTCTCCTGACGGATGACCGCCACCGTGGCCATGCAGGGGATGAACAGCATCGTCGTCACCAGGAAGGAGAGGGCTGAGGCCGTGGAGAAGCTGGACACCAGCGTCTGCGTCAGCCCCGCCTGTGCGCTGCTCCCGAAGATCACCCCCAGCGTGGCCACCGCGTTCTCCTTGGCCGGGAAGCTTGTAATGAGGGCAACCATCAACCGCCAGTCCAGGCCCATCCAGCGCCCCAGCGGCTCAATCCACTTCCCGAACTGCACCAGGTAGCTGTCGCTCATCGTCCCGCTCGGCAGCACCGAGAGCGCCCAGATCACCACCGCCATGCCCAGGATATTCGTCCCGGCCTTCTTCACGAACGAAAGCGACCTTTGCCAGACCAGCAGCCCGATGGTGCGGATGTTCGGCATGTGGTAGAGCGGCATCTCCATGATGAAGGCTGAGCGCTGCCCCCTGAAGATGGCCCGGTTCAGCAGCCCGCCGCCCACCACCAGCATCATGAGTGACAGCAGCACCAACCCCCAGGTGATGGCAAGCGCCTTCGGCCCGAAGAATGCCGGCGCCAGGAATGCCACCACCGCCATGCGTGCCGTACAGGGCACCAGCGGCGCGATCAGGATCGTGAGCGAGCGGGCGGGCTTCGAGTCTATGACACGCGTCCCCATGATGGCCGGCACGTTGCAGCCGAAACCCAGAAACAGCGGCAGGAAGGACTTCCCGTGCAGGCCCATCATATGCATCAGGTTGTCCATCACGAAGGCCGCCCGCGCCATGTAGCCCGTATCCTCCAGCAGCCCGAAGGTGGCAAAGAAAATGACCATGATGGGCAGGAAGGTCAGCACCGCCCCCACGCCGCCCAGGATGCCGTCCACCAGGATGCCCCTCAGCCAGAAGGGAGTCCCCGCCAGCCAGCCTCCGACGATCCTTGAGAGCCCCC
>CAYMQX010000382.1:0-3281 GCA_964392495.1 uncultured Anaerolineaceae bacterium | reverse complement strand
CTCCCGGGGGTCCACGGGTATTCGCGCTCCCCTGTTTCCTCCTCCGTCCTATTGAAACTGTAAATATCGGAGGAAAAAACAAAAGGTATAATCCGGGGGAAAGGGAGCGGTATGAAGATTCTGGTCCTTAACAGAGACATCACTGAACGCTCGGTCATCCAGCAGGTCCTCCAGCGCAATGGTCATCAGGTTGTGATGGCCTCCGACAGCCAGACCGCCTGGGACCTCCTCCAGAGCGAATCCCTGCGTTTCGTCATCGCCGACCGCACCAATACCGATATGGACGAACAGCGCTTCATCGAGCGCGTCCGCTCGGCGCGCCTGCCCGCCCATATCTATATCCTGATGATCTCCAACAAGGGCAACGACCAGGAGACCCAATCGGTCCCTGCCGATGACCACCTCTACAAGCCCCTCTCCACTGCCGACCTGAAGGCGCGCGTCGGCATCGGAGAGCGCATCCTCACCCTGGGCGATAATCTCCGGCGCGCCAAAGGCCAGTTGGAGAACATGGCCCTGCTCGACCCCGTCACCAACCTCTACAACACCAAATATTTCTTCACCGCCGCCGCACGCGAACTGGAACGCGCACGCCGCAGCCTGGGCCCCCTCAGCATTATCATGCTGGAGGTCAACGACCTTGAAGCCATCCGCGACCTCCACGGCGAGGAGATCGGCAGCGACGTCCTGAAGATCATCAGCCAGGTGATCAAGGAAAAAAGCCGCCCTTACGACTGCCTCGGGCGCGGCCAGGGAGACACTTTTTTGATCGCCCTCCCGAATGTGCTTGGCCCCGACGGCGAGAAGATCGCCCTGCGCATCATGACCAGCATGCGCGCCATGAACATTTCCCCGCGCGAAGGCGCTCCCCTGAAGTTGTCCATGAACGCAGGCGCAGCCTCCATCTCACATATCACCCCTGCCACCGAGGTCCCGCGGCTGGTCGAGCAGGCCCGCCAGGCCCTCGTCCGTTCCCGCGACGCCGGGGAAAACCAGGTCTTCCTGGTCTATATCTGAACGGCGCTCACCCCCCCACAAGCCTCAATAGAAGCAGCGCGGCCAGCCCCGCCAGGATGGTCAGGAGGACGCTCTTGCGCCACAATCCGGCCGCGACCGCGACCAGCCCTGCCAGCAGCCTTTCGTTCCCCAGGCCGATGTCCAGCCTCCCGCTGTGCAGGAACAGTTCCGGGACGAGGATGGCGGAGAGCACCGCAGGCGGCACGAACCGCAGGCTCCTCCAAAACAGACCCGGGATCTGCACCTTTCCAAAGAGATAAATGAACGAGAACCGGATGGCAAATGTGAGCATGCCGCCGGCGATCATCACCAGCCAGAGGTTCATCGCCGCCTCTCCAGCCAGGCGCCCGCGGCAATCCCTGTCAGCGCCGCAAGCACAAGCCCCAGCTTATACGGGAGTCCATTGGCGGCCAGCGCCACCGCTCCTGCCGTCACTGCTGCCGCCACCGCCGGCCTGTCTTTCAACGTGGGCAGGACCAGCGCAATAAAGGTGAGCGGCAGGGCAAAATCCAGCGGCCAACTCTCCGGGATGACCGCCCCCAGATATACCCCCATCGCGGTGCTGACCTGCCAGGTGGACCATAACGCCAGCCCTGCTCCCAGGTAGAACCAGTGCGAGAGCGGCTCCACCCCCTGCTCCTCATAGCGGAGGACGGTGGGCGCATACGCCTCGTCGGTGAGCAGGTACGCCAGGAGCGCCTTCCAGCGCAGCGGCAGGGATGCCAGGTACGGCGCCAGCGAGGCGCTGTAGAGCATGTGCCTCAGGTTCACCACCGCAATGGTAAGCACCATCACCAGCGCCGGCGCGGCCTCATGGACCAACTGTGCGGTAACGAACTGGGAGGAGCCCGCAAAAACGATCCACGACATGGATTGGGCCGCGGCCCGCGAAAGTCCCACGCTTACGCCCAGCGCACCGTAGATCATCCCGAAGGGGAAAACCCCGACCAGCAGCGGAAGCTCGGCGCGCACTCCCTGCCAGAAATGTTCACCTCTGGAGCGCATTCCATCCCTCCACGTTTGCTGAAAAACTCAGGACCCTTCAGCCCGGAAGGAACGCAGAAGCGCGGCAAGCAATTTCCAAGTCCGCTCCACCGAAGGGATTTGAAGGCGCTCGTCAGGTGAGTGCGGGTTAAGGATCGTGGGGCCCATGGAGATGCAGTCCAGCCCCTCGAATCGTGCATTAAGCAGACCACACTCCAACCCGCCGTGCGTGCTTTCCACCTTGGGGGGCGCTCCAAACTCCCGCTCATACACATCCCGGCAGATCGCCAGCAGGCGGGAGCCCGGCCGCGGCTCCCAGGGAGAGGTCCGGTCGTTCCGCCTGGTATGTGCCCCGGATAACTGCGCAATGGATTCCACCCGCAGCATGATCTCATCCAGGCAGGAGCCTATCTGGCTCCGGTGATTGGAGACAATATTCAGACCCTCCTCGTTCAGCTCCATGATCCCAATGTTGTTGGAGGTCTGCACCAGGCCGGGTTGGAGGATGGACATTTCTGTCAGGCCGTTGGGCAGGGCGCACAGCAGTCGGATCATCTGCCGCGCATCGGAACGGGTGACAAGGCTGGCGGGTGAGGCGGCCTCTTCCAGCATAAAGTGCAGGCCTTCATCCGTGCCGGCGTACTCCGGCTTGATCTCCGCTTCAAAGGCGTTCAACCGCTCGCGGCATGGGGCGCGTTTCCCCGGCGGCACTGCGAATACCGCTTCCGCCTCACGCGGGATGGCATTCCGCACCGTCCCACCTTTCAGCACCGCCAACCGCACTGGAATTTCAGCTTCCACACAGGCCAGGGCGCGCCCCAGCAGCTTGTTTGCGTTCCCCCGGTGCGCATTGATATCCCCTCCCGAGTGGCCTCCGCGCAGACCATCCACCTTCAACCGAAGGGTCTCCCATCCCGCCTCCGGCGGCGCCCACGCAGCGGGAAGCGTGATGTACAAGGTCCAGCCCCCGGCGCAGCCGATCGTAAAGACGCCTTCCTCTTCCGAATCCAGGTTGATCAAGAACCTCCCCGAGAGCAGCCCGGGGTCGATCTCTTTTGCACCCGTGGCGCCAAGTTCCTCCTCGACCGTAAGCAGCAATTCCAGCGCAGGGTGCGGCAGGCCGGTCTCTTCAGCCAGTGCCATCATCAGCGCGATGGCGATGCCGTTGTCCGCGCCCAGCGTGGTCCCGTCTGCGGTCAACCACTCACCATTCCGCAGGATACGGATCGGGTCACGCGTGAAATCATGCGCCGAATTCGGGATCTTCTGCCAGACCATAT
>CAYMQX010000381.1:0-3318 GCA_964392495.1 uncultured Anaerolineaceae bacterium | reverse complement strand
GGCGCGGAGAAGGTTGAAATCCACATCCCAAATGAACACGTTCTTATCGAAAACCGGGTCATAAATCCGGGCACTTTTAAATAACTCCTGGGGAAAACTTGCAAAGAGGATATTTTCCGGGCGTATTTGGGGTGCCAGACAAGCTAACTGGCTGATCAACTCGGGCGAAAGATCCGTCTGTACGCTGTGCTGGAACGAGGAAATCAATTGTGGAATCCGGGTTAATACTTGCGGGCGGGTCAGTTTTTCGCGCAAGGCGCAAAGGACAAGATCCTGATGCTCAGCCCGGGAGAATACCCCCTCATTGCGGATACGGGCAAGGGTTAATGCCTCGTCGCCGTTCAAATGATTCAGGCCCGGTGGAAAGATCAGCCTTGCACTGCGGTCTTCCGATGTCCGCCCATCTATTCCATCGGGAAGGAGTACATCAATCCCGTCCACGGCATTAACGACTTTGATAAAGGTCCGCATATTCACACCGATATAATGGTCGAGCTGGACCCCGAAATTCAAGTTGAGTGTGCGTGCAAGAAGACCGGGACCCTGGGCAGGGTCATTGGTGTAGCCAAAGCCTGTATTGCCATAGAGATACGCCTGGTTGAGTTTTTCATGATCCTGGCCGCTCAGGTTGTCGGCGATATCGGGGATTTCAACCCAGAGATCACGCGGAATTTCAAGCACGCTCACGCGAGGAATAAGGGAATCGATACGTACCAGCCGGATCACATCCCCCAGTCCGTATATATAACTGCTCGAACGCTGATCAGCTCCCACGACCAGAAGGTTGATGACCTGTGGGGCACCGCAGAAAAGGTGATCCATGGGAAGGGGAGTGGGTGCCAATTGGGGGATCACCGTCTCGACCAGGCTGGCCTGATCGGTGGCGCTGCTGGGGCCGGAAGCCCCGGGGCTATTCGGGGATGCGTTGGGGGATGCAGTCCAGGTGGGCGGAAGGGAAAGCGGTGTATATGACCCGGGATTCGACAGAGAAGGGCCCATTGGCTGTTGGATCCAACCCTGATAAACCTGTATCCCCATGACGGCCACCAGGAAGCTAAGGCCGCAGGCAGTGACCGAAAGTATTCCCAGGACCGTTTTTTGAAACCTGTTCATTTATTCGAGCACATAGAGGATATTGGCGGGGATGGGCGCCAGGAAGTACACAGTCACCCAGCTTCCCCATTGTTGATAATCTGTATCGCTGTAACCCAGATCGATCCAGGGTTTTCCGGTGCACCCTCCGCAAGCATCCTCAACACTGGCAAACCCGTAGCCCGGAATGAAAAGCGCCTGCCCGCGCATGCCCAGGTACAGGTCGGTGCGGAGAGCGACGACGCCCTTCTTGACCGGCTTTCCACTGGCGGTGTTTGAATAGCACCGGTCTGTCCCTGAACGACAGGGAGAATATGACGTGGCATACATTTGTACAGCACGCCAGTATTCTATTTGGACTCCATTCACTTGCGCAGATTTGACCTCCACCCGGGTTCCATAGCCTACGACACGGTTCTCTGGCGGGCGGATCAGGCTCCCGGCTTCTATCTGCCTCGAAATTTCCAGACCATCTTCATATCGGATGCGGATACGATTCATGCTGAGTCCGCTCTGACCGGGATGAAGAATTTGCTGTTGATCCAGCGGGACCTCTGCCGAGGCCTGGAATTTGCTCTCAAAGGGGATCTGATTTTGTGCAAGGATCAGGGACTCGCTAACACGAACAACCTCAATGAGACTACCGTTTGGTGGGGAATCAGCAAGCCTGGGACGGCTGTAATCCAATCCTTGAAGCGGGAATCCGGTATCCGCCAATACCTCCCCAATGGTGGATGCCGTTGACCGGACCTGAACACTGCCACTTGTAGAGCGGACTTCCAATTGGCGGGAAGGAAGGTAGTTCACGGTGACGGGTCCTGTTAGAGGGGTGTCCGGAGGTGGGTCAATGAAATCACTAACATGGAGGGAAAGTCCGGCCTCCTGCAACGCCTGTCCAATGGTCGGGGCGGTGGACTGAATCGACTCGCTTCCTTCTGGTGTGACAAGGATCAGGTTGATCGCCCGCCGTATTTGGAGGATGTGACCTGCTGTAACGGTCAGGGGTTCATCCATGCGGATCGGTACCCCATCAAGAAGCGCTTCATCCTCCGGGCCCAGGATACGGCCGGCCCGGATGAAAAGCTCACTGGGCAGTCGGGAGTCTGCCCCCGTGTCAAGTATTTCCGCCCCATCCAAGACTCTGATATATTCAGGTGTGGAAGGCCGGCAGGCTGCCAGGAGGAGCGTGATCGCCAGTATCGGCCTGCGAAAAATTCCCATGTGGATGATTATAACGTTCTGCGCTCTGGCTTGAGGGTCACCATTTTGAAATACCGCCATCTTTGATAGTCCAGATTTCGGATGCGAATTGCTCGATGAAATAGCGATCGTGAGCCACTGCCAGAACAGTGCCTTTGAACTGTGCAAGCGCTTGCTCAAATCGGGAACGGGAAGGAATATCAAGGTGATTGATGGGCTCATCCAGGATAAGGAAGTTGCAGCCCCTGGCGATCAGCAGTCCCAACTGAAGGCGGGCCCGCTCCCCAAAGGAAAGCTCGCGTATCGGGCGCAGGGGATCATCTCCACTAAAGAGGAAGAAATGCAGAAAGTGACGCGCCTCCGTTTCATTGAACGAGGCGATCTTCTGTACACTCGCCAATGCGTTCAGTTCGAGATCCAGCAGTTCCTGTTCCTGAGCCATATATCCCAGTTTTGTCGACTGTCCCAACCTGTACTTTCCCTCAAGAGGTTCCAGTACACCTGTGATCGTCCGGATGAGGGTGGTCTTGCCTCCGCCATTGGGCCCGGTGAGGGCGATTCGTTGACCGTGCCGGATGTGAAGGTTGAGACCGGAAAGAAGCGCCGAACCCGGCTTGTATCCCACTGTCAGATTGGACGTCATCAGGACACTTTTTGAAAAGTGCTTCAGGTCGCCGAAATCGAGTTTCATCTGCCAGGTTTGAGAAGGTTTCTCCACGCGGTCTTCTGACAGGATCTGCTCAATTCGGGCTTCAATATGTTTAGCCCGGCCGGCTGTGTTTTTGGACCGATCGGCAAAAAAGCCCTTCGCCAATTTGTCGCCGCTGTCGGCCTTGCCGCCCTTTTTCATCCGGGTCAGACCCCGAAGGTGGCTTGCTGCCATGCGGAGTTGTGCCAATTCATCCTGTTGATCCTGATAAGCCTGGGCCTGTCTCTCGTGCTCTGCCAGCTTGGATTCCATATAATTGGTGTAACTTCCGGGAAAGCTCCCAAGGCCATGAGATCGAGGATCAAGTTCAAAGATGG
>CAYMQX010000380.1:0-3323 GCA_964392495.1 uncultured Anaerolineaceae bacterium | reverse complement strand
AATGATAGCCTCAGACGTATACCCGCGCCTGCGCATGGCGCGCAATGTCGGCATACGTGGATCATCCCACCCGCTTACGACACCCTCCTGAACCAATCGAAGAAGCTTGCGTTTGCTCATTACGGTATAGTTCAGGTTCAAGCGGGCGAACTCGATCTGACGGGGCTGGAAGACCTCAAGTTTCCTGAGAAACCATTCGTAAAGAGGCCGGTGATTCACGTATTCGAGTGAGCACAAGGAGTGAGTGATACCCTCCATCGAGTCATTCTGACCATGCGACCAGTCATACATTGGGTAAATTTTCCATTTGTCGCCTGTTCGGTGATGCGGCGGCTCATGTATGATGCGATACATTACGGGATCACGTAAATTAATATTGGAGGCGGCCATGTCGATCTTGGCTCGCAGGACACGGCTGCCGTCGGGATACTCCCCATTTTTCATGCGATCTAGGAGGTCCAGGTTCTCTTCCACGCTGCGCTCACGGTAAGGGGAGTTTCTGCCGGGCTCTGTCAAGGTGCCGCGCGCGAGGCTGACTTCCTCTGGACTCTGGTCGTCTACATATGCCAGGCCCTTCCTGATCAGCCGCTTGGCCCAGTCGTAGAGCTCATCGAAATAGTCGGAAGCGAAGGTGACCTTTACCCACTCGATTCCCAGCCAACGGGCATCCTCCTCGATGGCATCCACGTACTCGGTCTCCTCTTTGGCAGGATTTGTGTCGTCAAATCGCAGGATCAGCTCCCCATTGTTCTCTTTAGCAATGAGATAGTCGATCATGAAAGCTTTGACATGCCCTATGTGAAGATAGCCATTGGGCTCAGGTGGCAGACGGGTACGGATGTAGGTGTAGCGACCTGTGCGCAGGTCTTCGGCAACGGCCTCGCGGATAAAATCGGCGGGTCTGGTTTCTTCGGTACTCATGGAATTCTGCCTCTACTTAATGATTGGGGAGAGCCATAAGGCCCTGCCTGTCCATTATAACAAAGGCCCAGGCTGTTTTATAATCCAGTAGATTATGAGCGCGTTCAGACCAAATTTCGCCGGAGGAAGCATATGAGCCAGAACGAACGGATTCCCAAGAGATTTCTGGGGTCCTTCTTTGACCCTGATAGCGTTATGAAAATAGCGCGGTGGGCTGTGATCATTTCCTGGGTGGTTGTGGCAGTCTATGCGGTGGATTTTGTACTCGCAATCCTGGTGTTCGGCCTTCAGTATGCCAGGGGTTTCATGTCGGGCATGGGACCTTCTGATCTGCTTACCCAGATCGTGTATCTGTTGGAACGGCCCTTCCGGGGAGCTGTTTATTTTATTGTTTTGCAGGCAATCGGAAGTGTACTCTTAATCCTGATGGACATGGAGAGCGATTTGCGGCAGGCAGGGGGGAAATAATTACCGTCCGTTAGAAGGCGACCGGAAGTGTCAGAAATGGTCTTGATGGATCAGAGTGGTTATGCTACAATACCGCCCGCTGGAAATGCAATTGGGGAGTGGTGAAATGGTATCACGTCACACTCTGGATGTGAAGTTTGGGGTTCGAAACCCTACTCCCCAGCCAAAAACGCCTTGTTTTGAAAAAAAAACAGGGCGTTCGATTTTTAATGATCTGACCGGTGTTAATCCAGGGGTGATCTAGATGCCGGACCTGGATTTCACGGGCTTATGCGTTCTCCGATCATTCTGGTCTCATCAGGCCGTTGCCCAAAAGAGGGCTTCTGTATCAATCAAGGCATAATATCCACGCGCAGCAGGTAACATGCAAGGAGCAGGCATCTGGTTGCGGACTCATGTTATGATTTCACCCAATTTCTGATTCGTGAGGCTGGAAATGTTCAAATTTTTCAAGAGGCGTGATGAGGTTTTTCATCGCCTGATCGAAGAGCAGGCGGAGGTAACGCTGGAGGGATTAAAACTTCTATGCACCTATGTTGAAAATCAGGACCACGAGATTGCAGAGAAGTTGTCCATGAAGGAGAAGGAAGCGGATGAAGTACGACGTATTCTCATCGATGAATTGAACCGTACATTTGTGACACCTTTTGACCGCGAGGATATATTCACGCTCTCCCGTACCATTGATGATGTGCTGGACTATGCTTACAGCACGGTCAGTGAGATGGAAATCCTAAAGGTGCACTCCACTCCCTATCTCCAGCGGATCGCCTCGCTACTAAAAGATGCAGGTTATGAACTTCACCAGGCGGTTTTGCGTTTGAAGAATCATCCTGGCGTTGCCATAGATCACGCCCAGCGAGCCAAAGCCCTTGAAAATCGGGTGGAGGCAGTGTACCGTGAAGCTCTCGCCGACCTGTTCAGCGGCCCGGAGAGCATCCAACATGTCATGGAAATGCTGAAGATGCGGGAGGTTTATCGGCACCTGAGCAACGCAGCCGACCGGGGTGATGAGGCTGCCAATGTTATCGCTGACATCGTAGTGAAGCGGACCTAATGCACTGGCAGGCATATACGGTTGTTGGCCTTGCACTGATCTTCGCTTATCTGATCGGTGTGCATGGAGCGGGGAATGTCGTCTCCACGGTTATTTCGTCGCGGGCTTTCGGACCGCGTACGGCATTGGCGATCGGTGCAGCCGCGGAATTTCTGGGGCCGTTCGTGTTCGGAACGGCAGTGGCGAGCACGATCGGTGCGCAGATCTTGAATCCCGGTCAGGTCACCCTTGAGATTCTTCTTGCAGCGCTCCTGGCAGCCATCGGATGGCATGCGCTCACCTGGTATCTGGGCATTCCAAGCAGTTCATCTCACGGGCTGGTGGGGGGAATGACCGGGGCGGCCTTAATGAGTTCTGGACCTGGGGCACTTCAATCGATCGGTTTGATAAAGGTTCTCCTCGGCCTCTTCCTCGCCCCATTATTTGGGTTTATTCTCGGGTATGTCTTATTGCGGTTGATCTATATTCTGACGTCCGGCGCATCGCCGCGTGTCAATGATCTATTCAGGCGTGGACAATTGCTTACCGTGCTGGGGCTGGCGCTGACCCATGGGGCCAATGATGCTCAGAAAGCGATGGGAATCATTGGGCTGGCCCTGTTTCTTTCAGGGTATCTTGGATCCTTCAGTGTTCCTCTGTGGGTAATCGTGACCTCTGCAGGAGCCATGGCATTGGGAACAGCCATGGGGGGCTGGAGACTTATCCGAACCCTGGGGGGTAAATTCTTCAAGGTTCGGCCTGTCCACAGTTTCTCGTCCCAGCTTTCATCCACACTGGTAATTCTGGCCGCCTCACTCTTTGGCTGGCCTGTCAGCACAGCACAGGTGGTTAGTCCTGCGATTCTGGGGGTGGGGGCGGCAGAGAGAATCAACAAGGT
>CAYMQX010000379.1:0-3353 GCA_964392495.1 uncultured Anaerolineaceae bacterium | reverse complement strand
GGCCCGAAGGTCAGCCAGAAGCCGAAGATGCTGGCCATGACCAGCGGATCGTAGGAGCGCAGCAGGTTGAAGACCGAGCGGCTTCCGTAATAGATCGTGCTGCCGAAGACGCCCCGGCGGGTGATGTTGCTGGCGGCCAGAAAGCTCAGCGGCGCCGCGATGATCGTCGCCAGCGTGGTGGAGAGCAGGGCCATGAAGATGGTCACGAACATGGCCTCCATCACGTCCTTCACAGCCTGGCTGGGTTTGACGCCTCCCACCGGCGTGTGGGCATCCACCTCCAGGGTGGATGCCACGCCGTCCACGGAGGCGGCGATCGGACGCGCCTCCGCCTTGACCTCGAAATGCCCGTTCGAGTCGGTGTTGGCGCGCACGGCTGTGAAGCTGCGTCCGTCGGGGAACTTCCAGCGCACTATGATCTCGGAGTCCGGCTCCAACTCAAAGCCCTCCAGCATGAACTGGGTGCGCGGGTCGGCACAGGTCACGCTGGGGACCAGCCGGGGACCGCTGGAAGGCACAACCTCCTCTTGGGCGGAGCCGCAGGGGATGGGGAAGGGGACGCTGATGGTACTGGTCGTGAAGTCGCGCGTGACCACGTCTGGAGACAGGAAGTCCAGCACAATATCGCGGCCTTTGCCGAGATCCCGGCCCAGGCGCAGCAGGTCCACGCCTGTGATCTTCCAGGAATAGCCGATGCCCAGGACGATCAGCGCGGTAAGCAGTGTATTGCGGACGATGCGGCCGGTGGGCAGGCGGTTCTGCATGTTACACCAGCCTCTCGCGGATGCGGCTGCTGAAGAAGTCCATCAGCGTCACGATCACGGCGATGGCGATGAAGACCGCGCTCACGCCGCGCATATTATTGACGCGGATCAGCTCGACCAGCAGGAAGCCGAGTCCGCCGCCGCCGACAAAGCCCACGATGGTGGCCGAGCGCACGTTGATATCCCAGCGGTAGATGGTGAAGGCAGTGAAAGGCGGCACGATCTGGGGGATCACGGCATAGCGGACGGTCTGCACCCAGTTCGCTCCGGTGGAGCGCACCGCCTCGATCGGTCCCGGATCGATGCCCTCGATCACCTCGGAGTAAAGCTTGCCCAGGGCCGCCACCGAGTGGACCGCCAGCGCCAGCATCCCTGCGAAGGCTCCCAGCCCAACGATCTTGACGAAGACGATGGCGACGATCAGCGACTCGATGGAGCGCAGGATATTCATCAGAGTGCGGACAAGGTAATAGATGGCCTGAGTGACCGGGTTCCCGCCCATGAGGTTGTGGGCGGCCAGGAAACTGAGCGGGATGGCGAAGATGATCGCCAGCAGGGTGGCGATCAGGGCCATGGCGATGGTATCGCGCGCGCCCTTCATCACCTCGCCCCCTACGAAGGAAAGCTCCATGCCTCCCAGTGGGCGGGACTGTTGAAAGTAAATGCGGTGAGGAGGCGAGACGCTTGTATCCGGCACCGCGATGAGCGCCGTGGTGGGTACAGGAAAGCTGGCGGTCAGCGAACCGCTGGAATCAGTGCGCAGCACCAGCATGCTGGACTCGCCCTCACCCACCATTTTGTCCTGACCGCTGGGATCCTCCCACCAGATCTTTGTATCGGTATCGGGCCACATGCCGGTCACGTTCACGATGATGGGCTCGCGCACCCCGGCACAGGCCGGGATGACGGTGGCGGTCTTCCCGTCGATCGTATTTGTGCCGGGCAGTGGATTCGGGAGACAGGGGACCTGTATCTCGACCCACATCTGGTTCGATTCGCTCTTTGGCTGGACAAAATCCGGACGCAGCATCGGGCGGGCGATCTGCACAGCCCGGTTGAGGTCGGCCGAGCCGAAGTCGATCTGCACCACCCTCCAGCCGATGCCATAGGCGGCTGCCATGCCGGCTAGAACGGGGAGCAGCATCAGCCGCCCTTTCCCCCGGTCTGCCAGGTTGACCGCATCCCAGATATTCCAGAGCCAGATTATGACAGGCGCAAAATACCAGAAGGGCTGGCCATACCAGACGACCATCCCCAGCGCGGCCAGGAATCCGAGCAGGACCGCGCCTCCGCGATAGGTCTGTCCTGTGAAGATCTGTCCTGCGCCCGGCAGGAGTGCGGAGAGCACAGCCGCCAGGATGGCTGAGCGCGGGGTCTTGGAGGCCTCCGGCATGTGCGTCCTCACAGTGAAGCCGCGCGGACTTCCTGGGCTTCCTCGCCGTAGATCTCTTTGAAGCGGGCGTGGTCGATCTCGTGGGCCTCGCCTTCGAACACCTTCACGCCGTCCTTGAGGGCGATCACGCGGGTGGCGTAGCGGTGGACAAGGTCCAGGAAGTGCAGGGAGCAGATCACGGTGATCCCCTCTTTATTGAGCTGTTCGAGATATTGCAGGATGGAATGGGAGAGCACAGGATCGAGGCTGGCGACCGGCTCGTCGGCCAGGATCAGCTTGGGTTCCTGCATCAGGGCGCGGGCGATGCCCACGCGCTGCTGCTGCCCGCCGGAGAGGGCGTCGGCGCGGTTTTGGGCTTTGTCTGCAATTCCCACGCGGTCCAGTGCCTTGAGGGCGCGCTTCTTCTCCTCCTCGGGCCAGATGCCCAGCAGGCTGAGGGCCGGGTTGGCATAGCCCAGCCGCCCATTGAGTACATTGGTCATGACCGAGGAGCGCTTGACCAGGTTGAACTGCTGGAAGACCATGCCGATATTGCGGCGGATCAGGCGCAGCTCGGAAGGAGAGGCTGCGGTAACATCCACGCCGTCCATGTAGACCTTTCCCCCGGTCGGCTCGATCAGCCGGTTAATGCAGCGCAGCAGGGTGGATTTGCCCGACCCTGAGAGGCCGATCACCACCAGAAATTCGCCGTCCTGTACCTCAAAGGAGACGTTCTTAAGCGCTTGTGTGCCGGTCGGGTAGGTCTTGGAAAGATCATCAATGCGCAGCATGGCGATTCCCTCAGTGAACCCCGGTATTAAGAAGAGAGGGAGGGCATACGCCCTCCCTCTTTGGAATCCAGGATCTTATTTGAAACTGGTGATGTCGTAACCGGCGGCTTCCAGGTAAACGCGGAAGTCATCGTAGAAGGTGTCGTCCACAGCCTTCAGACCACCGATATCATAACCGCCGTTCTTCAGCAGGGCGCGGCCCTCTTCGGTGCCGGCCAGTTCGAGCAGGGCGGCGGTGACCTTCTCGCGTACGTCTGCAGGTACGGAGGTCGCAAAGGAGACGTTATCGTTGGGGATGATCGGGTCGGAGACGTATGCGACCAGGACCTTGTCATTCACATCCGGGAAATCCTTGACCACCGAGGTGCGGGCGTCGATATAGGTCGCGCCGAAGTCGCAGATCTCGCCCTTGGGGCTCAGGTACAC
>CAYMQX010000378.1:0-3356 GCA_964392495.1 uncultured Anaerolineaceae bacterium | reverse complement strand
CCGGCGGGGGCGGAGATGAGGGTGAGCTTGCTGCCCGCATCCAGGCCCGCCTCCATGCGACCGACCAGGCGCGGGCGCAGGACGATTTTTTGCCGTGGCGGAGGGGTGTACAGCTTGGTGGCCAGGACCGCGGTGAGCATGGATTAATTATAGTGCGGGACTTCAGGGAGGGGAGGATAGTGAGACCACGAAATACACGAAGCACACGAAAGAGGCAGAAGAGTTTTTGTTCGTGTATTTCGTGCTGTTTCGTGGTTAAGGAATGATTCTCTCTACAGGCGCTTTCGGGTAATGCCCAAAATTCACCAAGATTGAACTGAATAATGGCAGGATTCTCAAAGCGCAACGCGGCTGTAATTTCGCCGGGGACAAAAGCATCCAGGTCAGCCCGGCTGCAGCGTGCCCGGCCCACCTCGTACAGGGGCTTGATCCCGGCGATTGGAGTACAATGCGCCACATGCAGGAGACCGAACGACTCTCACCGGATGCGGACCGGCTGGGAATGGTGACCGCGGCGGTGCTGCTGGTCTTTGCCCTCACCCGGGTCATCCCCGCCCCGGAGCTGACGGTGAGGATGCAGTTCCCCGGCTTTTACTTTGCACTGCCGCTCACAGTGGGGACACTGCTCACCGTGCTGGCCGCGGGTCTCACGGCTGCGGGGATGCACTGGGTGCTGCGCCAGCACCCTTCACTGGAGGGGCGTTCCACGCGCTCGCACCTGCTGCTGCCCACCCTCACGGCGCTGGTCACCGGCACCACCCTCACCGTCCTGCCCTCCGTCTCCGTGTGGTGGATCGGATTTGGGCTGACCGCCGGGATCATGCTGCTGGTGTTTTCCGGCGAATATATCGTGGTGGAGCCGGGCGCGCCGGGCTACCCCTCGGCGCGTGCGGGGCTGACGGCGGTCTCGTTTGCGCTGTTCCTGATCCTGGCTGCGGCGCTGCGGCTGGCGGGGACGCGGCTGTTCGTGCTGGCGCCGGCGGTCTTCCTGGCATCGGGGCTGATCTCGCTGCGCATCCTGCACCTGGACGGGGCCGACCGCTGGGACTATCCCTGGGCGGTGGGGATCGGGCTGGTCTGCACGCAGATCGCGGCAGGGCTGCACTACTGGCCGCTCCAGCCGCTGCAGTTCGCCCTGGCGGTCACAGGTCCGCTGTATGCGCTGGCAAGCTTCTCGGCGCGCGCCGCGGAGGGAGGTCCGCTGCGGGGCGCCCTGCTGGAACCGGGGCTCATCCTGCTGCTCAGTTGGGGTGCGGCGGCGCTGTTGGGATAGTGCAACCATCGCCCCTGCGGCGTGTTACTGTAATAGAACCATCCGGGAGAGGTGATTAAAAATGAATATCGTGCTCGACATTCTTATAACCTTCGCTGCCTACGTGTTGGGCTCCATCCCCTTCGGCCTGCTGATCGTCAAGCTGAAGACGGGCAAGGATATCCGCACGGTGGAGAGCGGGCGCACCGGCGGGACGAATGCGCTGCGCGCCGCCGGATTGGGGGCGGGGCTGCTCACCGCCCTGATGGACATCCTCAAAGGCGCGGCCGCCGTCTGGCTGGCGCGGGCCGCGGCGCCGCAGGAGGCCTGGCTGCAGGTGGTCGCCCCCATCGCGGCCATCCTCGGCCACAACTACTCGATCTTTCTCCCCGATCGGGATGAAAAGGGGCGCATCGTGCGGCTGCGCGGCGGAGCGGGAGGGGCTCCCGCGTTGGGAGGGGCGCTCGGGCTGTGGGCGCCTTCCGCCCTCATCGTGCTGCCGCTGGGGGCCATCGTGTTCTTCACCCTGGGCTATGCTTCCATCACCACCATGAGCGTGGCGCTCTTCGCCACGATCGTCTTTGCGGTGGGCGCCTTCCAGGGAATGCCGTGGGTCAACGTGCTGTACGGCATGGCGGCGGAAGGCCTGCTCATCTGGGCGCTGCGGCCCAACCTGCGTAAGCTGCTGGAAGGCCGCGAACGCGTGGTCAGCATCAGCCTGCACGGGCATATCAAGGCCAAACGGGAGAAGGAAACCGCTGCCGAGGCGGTCCGGGAGATGGATTAAGCGGGGTGCGGATCAGGGTTGGGGGGAAGGATGGATCCTCCACCCTATTCCCGTCCTTCTTCCGCCTTGATCTGCTTCACGAGGGCGCGCAGATTGCGCTTGTGCAGTCCCTCCGCCAGCCCCCCCAGGTACACCCGGCTCTTGCCACAGTCCTCGATCCGCACGGACTCCAGGTACTCCTCGGGGTCACGGCGGCGGGCGGCCACTTTGGCCGCCTTGCGGATGGCGGTGAGGTAGGCGAGGTTCTCCCTGACAGCCGCGTCGATCTCGCCCCGCAGGATGATATCGCCGTGGCCCTGGATGATGTTCTCCAACCCCAGCTTGCCGATCTTTTTGATGGAGTTCGTGATCTCCTCCACCTCCCCGTCCACCACATAGGGCAGGGGCATGAAGGCATCCCCGGCGAAGAGCACGCGATCCTCCTCCACCAGCACGCTGATACCGTCGGAGCTGTGACCCGCGGCCGGGGTGAGGATGAGGTTCTTCTTGCCCACCCGCAGCGTCATCCCGCCTGAATCGAAGGTGATGTGCGGGAGGATGATGCGCACCGGGCGCAGGGCGGAGTTCTGCTTGCGGGCAGCCTCCAGGGAGGGGATGCCGCGCTCCTCCAGCAGGCTTCGGCAGCGGGCGTGCGCCAGCACCGTCGCACCGGGGAAGAAGCAGTTGCCCCAGGCGTGGTCGGCATGGTAATGGGTGTTGATGACATAGCGCACCGGCACTCCCAGCTCACGCTCGATGAACTCGCGCATGGAGACGGTCTCATCGGGCAGGGCCAGGGTATCGATGACCACGGCCCACTGCGGGCCGGCCACCACCCCGGCCGTCACCTGTGCGTACACTTCGCTCTGGAACCAGTAGACATTTTCAGACACGCGCTCGCGATGCATGGATTTCCCTTCACTGAAGCTCTCCGAGGCGGGGCCCGGAATATTTGCTTAATATGGAAACGACAAGCTATTGATAGCATATTCAGCAGGGAAAATCAAGTTGTATAGACAAAAATAAAGAAAGGAGGCAGGGAGAGAGAAGTGCGTGCCCCCATCGCCCCATAAATGACCCATGCGGAAGGGTAATAGTCTGTCTTGCAGGGCACCCGTGAAAGTGATACACTACTCTACAAGATGTCCAATCACCTGCTGATCGTGGCTGCCGCCCCGGAGACTGCCGAGGCGGTCCGGCGAAGCCTGGAGGATGCGGGAGGTTTCGCCGTTCATACCGTCAACAACAAGGCTGCGGCAGTGGTCACAGCCGATGAGACGGACTGCTACCTCGCCATCCTGGATATGGACCTGGGCGAGCAGTGGGTGCGCGAGATCG
>CAYMQX010000377.1:0-3369 GCA_964392495.1 uncultured Anaerolineaceae bacterium | reverse complement strand
TTATGAGCTATACTGTTTTGGAAGGAAACGCATACGAGAGAGTGGATGGTTGGCCGATCCTTTCTCGATCATTTCACGAATGGCTTAACCACCTGATTGCTGCTCAAGGCGAGAAATATTGGGAATGGTTTTAGTGTATATCGATTTCCTCTTCGCGGGGAGAACTAAACTGTATAACTAGGTTTCTCTCCGGACGGATAACCGCAGTTTCAGGATTTGCGCTTTGGCGGTCATAATTATTCCAACAACCTACGACGCGGCAAGCCCGGATGCGGTCTCGGCCTTGAGCGGCAACACCTACGGCTACGACGCCAACGGCAACCAGACCACGCGGACGATCAATGGCGTGACGATGACCCTTGCTTACGATGCCGAGGGGCGGATGGTCTCAGTGACGGGACCCTCGCTCACGACAACCTTCGTGTATGATGGGGATGGGAAACGGGTGGTGCAGACGATCAACGGGGTGACGATGTACTTCGTGGGGCCGGATGACACAATCCCGGAGTGCCTTTATAATTCTCCGGATGGATATCCATGCCGGTGTGGTCGCCGCCGTCCTGATGGCCGCGGTGGGGGCTATCATTTTGCTGCGCTCGGGACTGAAGACCATACAACATGCCCGCAAGCTCACCTTTTATCGTCTGAGCCAGCAGCGCACCAGGTCCGGCTGGAGGATGCTGGGAACGGGCGCCTTCCTGCTTCTACTGGGCGCCTGGCTGGCTTTCTACGGCGAGCCGACCGCCTACCAGGTCTTCCCGCCCTCGCCCACGGCCTCGCTTACGCCCACGATCACACCCATCCCCACCCTCACCCTTTCCCCGACCATTACGCTCACGCCCACACTTACCGAGACCCCCTCCGTCACGGATACGCCCACGGTCACGCCCACGCCCTTCCTGCCGCCGGCTATTGAGGCGCTGTTCCAGAGCGAGGTGACGCCCAACCCGGCGGCGGTCTTCAGCCCCATCCAGTTCACCGAGAATTGCTCGGACTTCAACAACTTCGAGGCTTTCACGGTCTTCCAGAACCCCATCCACTATATGTGCGGTATCTTCACCTACGACCAGATGATGCCCGGCGCGCAGTGGACCTCCCTGTGGATGCACGAAGGCGCACTGGTCTGCTATGAGACGGCGCCCTGGAACGGAACGACAGGGGGCTTCGGCTATACCGAATGTACGGATCCCATTGGTGGGTGGCAGGCTGGAGATTACGAGGTGCAGATCTTCGTGGGCCTGGAATGGAAGGTGGTGGGCCGCTTCAAGGTGGAGGGCGAGCCGCCCACGCCGATCCCTTCGCGCACCCCCAGCCCCACGCTGAGCCCCACTCCGACGCGCACCGCTTCCCTTACGATCACACCTTCGCCAACACGCACGCCGAGCCGCACGCCGGCGCCCGGCGGCACACCATCCCCGACCCCAAGGTGAGCATGGAACCTCAAAAAGCCTTCCAGGACTATTACCCCGATCTGCTCTCGCACTGCTACGGCTGCGGCCGCCTGAACCCATTCGGCCATCAGATCAAAAGCTACTGGGATGGCGACGAATCCGTCTGCCACTTCCTGCCAGACGGCAAATACATCTCCATCCCCGGTTATGTTTATGGTGGGATGCTGGCCTCGCTGGTGGACTGCCATGGGACGGGCACTGCGGCCGCGGCGGCCTACCGCGCAGAGGGCCGCCCAATGGATAGCGAGCCCCCGCTGCGCTTCCTGACCGCCTCCCTGCAGGTGGATTACCTCAAGCCTACGCCCCTGGGGGTGGTGCTGGAGGTGCGCGGCCGGGTCAAGGAGGTCAAGGGCCGCAAGGTGGTCATCGAGGAGTGGCTGCTGGCGAACGGAGAGATCACCGTGCGCGGCGAATTGGTGGCGGTGCAGGTGCCTGCCAGCCTGCTGGAGGATCTGCAGAAAAACAAGGCTTAAGGAGCCTGCTGTTTAAGCAGGTGTCTAAACGTCGGGAGGTGCCTAGATCTGCCGTGTGTGTTGGCGCGCCGAAAAAGCCTGCGCGATGCGCCCGGCCAGGTGGGCATTGTTAAGCAGTAAAGCGAGGTTGGTGGCCAGCGAGCGTCCCTCGGTCATCACACGCAGGTGGTCGAGCAGGAATGGGGTCAGGGCCTTACCGCCGATCTTTTTCTGCACTGCCTCCCTGGAGGCGGCGGCGATCAGCGGCTCCATCTCCTTGTGTGGGATAGCGCTGGCGGCGGGCACCGGGTTGCAGACCAGCACCGCGCTGCGCACACCCACCTCCCAATGGGTACGGGCGAACTCAACGATCTCCTCGGGGGAATCCAGTTGGAGCGAGGCTTTCAGCCCGCTCTCCCGTGAATAGAAGGCTGGGAATTCCCCGGTCTGGTAGCCGATCACGGGGACGCTCAGCGTCTCGAGGTATTCCAGCGTGGCGGGCAGGTCGAGGATGGCCTTGGCGCCCGCGCAGACCACGATCATGGGCGTGTCGGCCAGGGCTTGCAGGTCGGTGGAGACGTCGAAGCGCGATTCGCGGTGGACTCCGCCGATCCCGCCGGTGGCGAAGACGTGGATGCCGGCTTGATGGGCGATGTGCAGGGTACCGGCCACAGTCGTGCCGCCCTCCTGCTTGCGCAGGAGCGCCCCGGCGATATCCCGGCGGCTGACCTTGACCGCGGCTTTGCTCCGCGCCAAGTCATCGACTTCGGTTTCGGACAGGCCCACGCGGATCTTGCCGCCTATCAGAGCGATGGTGGCGGGCGTGGCGCCTTCCTCGCGCACGGCAGCCTCCATGTCGCGCGCCAGCGAAAGGTTCTGCGGATGCGGCAGTCCGTGGGTGATGACGGTCGATTCCAACGCCACCACCGGAAGCGAAAGCTTGCGGGCGCGGCTGAGCTCGGAGGAGAAGTGAATGAGTTCCATGGGAGGTTAGAGGAAGAAGTCTGGCTCCTGGCCGGGTTCCCGGCCTACACCGGAATGAAAGGTCTTCCACTCCAAAAGGTCGGTAATATAGTCGATGGCGTCATCGATCTGTTCGAGAGGTCCGTTCCAGGCCTCATCCTCCTTGCGCTGCATCAGTTCGCGCGCTTCGGTGAGCTGCTCCAGATAACTGACCAACAGGCGCTTGAGGAGTACGGAGTGTTTCAGATCCGGCCTGGCAAGGTTCTCGCGGTGACGCTCCAGGGGGACGTTCTGGATGATCTGGATGGTCTTGGTTTGCCGGGCATCCCGCTCCACCTGTTGAAGGGCGGCCTCGCTGCCGCGCCCGTTGTTCTCCAGGCTGAGCTTCCAGGCCTCCAGGTGATGTTCGGGGATGATGGTGGCCGGGGTCTTCCATGTGCCCACGCCGATCCAGTCCAACTGCAGGCCGCGGCGGTTGGCCTCCGCGCTGAAGCCATCGTTGA
>CAYMQX010000376.1:0-3395 GCA_964392495.1 uncultured Anaerolineaceae bacterium | reverse complement strand
AAGTGCCCGCAGTGCGGGGCCTTCAACAGCATGGTGGAGGAACTCGTCCATGAGGAGCCTGCCCCCAAGGCGGGCTCGGTGCGCGGGCTGACGGGCCGCTCGCAGCCGCGCTCCATCGCAGAGGTGAGCGGCGAGGCCGAGGACCGCATCCACCTGCCGATGGAGGAGTTCGCGCGCGTGCTGGGCGGTGGGATCGTCCCCGGCTCGATCATCCTCGTCGGAGGCGACCCCGGCATCGGCAAGTCCACACTGCTGCTGCAAATGGCGATGGAGATGGGCCGCAGCAAGAGGGTGCTGTACGTCTCGGGGGAGGAATCCGAGCGGCAGATCAAGATGCGCGCGGCGCGTCTCACCGGCAAATCCGCCGCCCCCCTGCCCGAACACCTGATGCTCGTGACCGAGACCAACCTGGAGGTGATCCTCAACCACATACGCGAGACGCAGCCCGATCTGCTGATCGTCGACTCGATCCAGACGGTGTATCTTTCGGAGCTGGACTCGAGCGCGGGCTCGGTCTCACAGGTGCGCGAGTGCGCCTCGCAACTGCGCGAGCTGGCGAAATCCAGCGGCGTGACGGTGTTCCTGATCGGACATGTCACCAAGGAGGGGGCCATCGCCGGGCCGCGCGTGCTGGAGCACATCGTGGACACGGTGCTGTATCTGGAGGGGGACCGCTTCCAGGCCTACCGCCTGCTGCGCTCGGTGAAGAACCGCTTCGGGGCCACCTCCGAGGTGGGGGTCTTCGAGATGCAGGAGGGCGGAATGATCGAGGTCAGCAACCCCTCCGAGGCCTTTCTGGCGGAGCGCATGGTGAACGCTGCCGGCTCGGCCATCGCGGTGACGATGGAGGGCACGCGCCCGATCCTGGTGGAGATCCAGGGGTTGACTTCCCCCACCCAGTTCGGGAACGCGCGCCGCACGCCCAACGGGGTGGACTTCAACCGCCTGCTGCTGATTGCCGCGGTGCTGACGCGGCGGGTGGGGCTGAAGCTGGCCGAGCAGGATATCTTCGTCAACGTGGTGGGCGGCATCCAGATCGACGAGCCCGCCGCGGACCTGGCTGTGGCAGCCGCCATCGCCTCCTCCTGGCGGGATGTGCCGGTGCGGGCCGAGGCTGTGCTGATCGGCGAGATCGGCCTGGCAGGCGAACTGCGCATGCCGGGGCAGATGGTGGCGCGGCTGCGCGAGGCGCAGAAGCTGGGCTTCAAGACCGCCATCGTGCCGAGGGCCATCCGCAAAGGCGAGCCTTATCCGCGGGGCATCGAGGTCATTGAAGCGCGCTCGCTGGACCAGGCGCTCCATGCGGCTCTGAAGGAACCGGAAAGTCCGCGTGGGCGGAAGGTCGCTTAAGCGGTACACTGGAGGGAGGTCCATCAAACCACGCGGGAAAATGGGGGCTGCCAGCCTGCAACCATCGCAGTACTGTTTCGTACACCTTAGAGGAAGGAGATCCCTTATGAAAACCCCCATCATTTGCGCATTGCTCGTGCTGGCGCTCGCCAGCCTGGCCTGCGGATTTAATATCGACCTGCCTCAACTACCTCAGGCGGTGACGCCGGGCGCGGAACAGACCATGAACATCGAAACAGCGGTCCCGGCCTCCGCTCCCGCCATGCTGCAGATCAGCTTCGGCGCCGGCGAGCTCCACCTGGCCCCCGGCGCGGCAGGAAAGCTGGTACAGGGAACCGCCGTCTACAACCTGGAGGCCCTCAAGCCCACGATCGTGGAGAACGGTTCCCAGGTCGAGATCAAGAACGAGAACTTCGATTTCAAGAATTTCATCCCCACCGGCAATTTCAAGAACACCTGGGACCTGAAGCTCGGCAGCGCGCCCATGGAGCTGTCCATTGACGCCGGAGCCTACGATGGCACGATGTCCTTCGGCGGGCTGGCACTGCAAAAACTGACCATCCAGGACGGGGCTGCACAGAACAAGGTTTCCTTCGATGCGCCCAACGCCGCTGAGATGTCGGAGCTGCGTTACGAGACCGGCGCTTCCAGCGTCACCCTCACCGGGCTGGGAAACGCCAACTTCGCCTCGCTGGTCTTCAAGTCCGGCGCAGGGAATTATGAGCTCGACTTCAGCGGAAGCCTGAAGCGGGACGCAACCGTCAAAGTCGAATCCGGCCTCAGCGATATGACCCTGCGCATCCCCGCCGGTGTGAACGCCGTCGTGACCATGGATGGCGGCCTGACCAATGTCACCACCAGCTCCGGTTGGGCCAAGAGCGACAACACCTATACCCAGGCAGGCAGCGGCCCGACCCTCACCATCTCGGTGGAAATGGGCGCGGGGAACCTGACACTAACCGACTGACAGCGCCTTTTTGCCCATGATTGGACGGCCTGCCTGCAAATCCCTTGCAGGCGGGCCTTTTTTCCCACAGATTGGGTGATTTGCCCCAAATCAGCAGCCCGAATGACCTTTTAATTGGAGTAAAAGGTCACATTTGGTCTATGACCTACATCACTTGTATTGTAACGGACGGCACAATAAAATCGGGATACTAGGTCTAGATTAGGCAATTTATAAAGAGGTCCCATGCAGATCACCCGCCAAGCCGATTATGCAGTCCGCGCCGTCCTGTACCTGGCCCGCCTGGGACAGAATGAACGCGCAGCCACCAGCCAGGTGGCGCAGGAACAGCGCATCCCGCCCTCATTCCTGGCAAAGATCATCTCGCAGCTTTCGATCGCCGGGCTGCTGCACACCTCGCGCGGCGCGCGCGGCGGCGTGACCCTGGCGCGCCAGCCCGAGGAGATCACCCTGCTGGAGGTCATCGAGGCCATCGACGGGCCCATCCTGCTCAACGAGTGCGTGGGCGAAACCGAGACCTGCACTTACGACAACCACTGCCCGCTGCGCACGGTGTGGTGCGAAGCCCAGAACGACCTGGTCGCCCGCCTGCGGGGCACCAACTTTTCCCAACTGCTCGAGAAGCGCGAGCCGCTCTTGAGCCTGGGCTAGGCCCACTTCTCCCGACATCCACTCCTCCCCCGCGGGAGGAGTTTTTTATGCGGGGGGATGAGCTTATAATCAGGATGCAGGCCGCTCCTGCATTCCCGGCCTGAACGCAGACACCAAGGAGAACCAGCATGGCGGAACCCAGAATCGTCCGCGCGCCGCGCGGCGCGCAGCTCAACTGCAAGTCCTGGCTCACCGAAGCCCCCTACCGCATGATCCAGAACAACCTCGACCCCGAGGTCGCCGAACGCCCGCAGGACCTGGTGGTCTACGGCGGGCGCGGGCAGGCGGCGCGCTCCTGGGAGGCATTTGAGGCGATCCTCAAGTCGCTGAAGGAACTGGAGGACGATGAGACGCTGCTGGTGCAGTCGGGCAAGCCGGTCGTGATCTTCAAGACCCACCGCGACGCGCCGCGCGTGCTGATCGCCAA
>CAYMQX010000375.1:0-3396 GCA_964392495.1 uncultured Anaerolineaceae bacterium | reverse complement strand
GCCAGGTTGACGGTCACATCGGTGACGCCCGGCAGTTCTTTGAGCGCACCTTCAACGTGCGAAACGCAGGATGCACAGGTCATCCCGCGGATGGGCAGTGTGAGCTCGGTCAGGGTTTCACTCATGGATCACCTCGTTGTTGCGGTCGGAAAATTGTGTAAACAGTGTATAGAGGGAATGGAGCCGTTTTAGTTCAGCGGCCCTTATCCCGGGTGTTGAAGCGGCAAGGATGATGGATTGGCTTTCCCGGAGCTGGCACTGTATAAGCTGGCAGCCCGCTGCGCGCAGCGCCCCCTGCAATGCATTGAGCTGGTGCAGGATTTCTTCACAGGGCCTGCCTGCCCGGACCATTTCAAGTATGGCCCTGAGATGTCCTTCAGAGGTCTGCAGGCGCTTAAGGATCTCTGGCCGGGTGTCCGTATCCATATCTGCCTCGCATCTTCTTTCCTGGAGTATAGATAATGACCCCTTCCCGGCACAGCGCCAAAACCCCTGCTGCCCCATAAGCATTTTCGCCCAGCCTTAAAAGCGAGCCCGCCCTGATGGGAGGGCGGGCGGATCGCAGGCGCTGATTTCCGGGACTGAGCCTAACTGGAGCAGCTGTTCCCCTGACCTGGGTCCGGCTGCAGCAGCCCTGCCGACTGGAGAGCCTGGTGTACCGCCTTCGCCCCGGAACCCGAGGAAAGGTTTCTGCCGACCACGAGCCGGGCATCCGCATCCGCAAATTCGATGTTCTGAACTGCCTTCAGATAGACGGCCATTTCCAGGGTTTGCTGCGGGAACCAGAAGGCATTGATATATTTGGCAGCCGTGAACATCTCATCGCTGCCGGCGCCCTGCGAGGCCATCAACTCCAGCAGGCCCAGCATGGCCATGCCGTGATTGCAGTCCGGGAAATGTGTGGGGTTATCGCAGCAGGGGCGGTAGACGGCCGCGGCGACTTCCTCCACCCTGCGCTGTTGTTCTTCGGTCAGGGTGATCAAGTCCAGGCTTGCATAGATCTCGGTAATGGGTCTGGAAGCCAGGGTCCAGCCACCGGTGGAGGCGAAGCGTTCGACCTGTCCGCCGCTGTTCTCGACGATAGGGCCCGCGGTGAGGATCGGATTTTGATTGGCGAGGCCCACCGCCCAAAAGAGATTGAGGAGAAAGCGCGAATTTTGCGACGTGATGGTGATGCCCTGCTCACTGCCAGCGGTGAGAACCCCCATTTCCTCCTGGGAGAGGGGGGTTCCATCGTTCTCGAAGATCGCCGCAAGCGCGTTCAGATCGATCACACCTGCTTTTACCAGGCGGGGACCCAGGTCTCCATAGCGGGCGGGGAGTGCATATCCACCGGAGGGGTTGATCTGTTCCATCAGGGAAGCAAGCTCTGGGTTAGCCTCGGCAGGATCCCCCGCATGTGCCTGCCCGTCGGGGGCGGAGGCTGTCCGGGCAAGCGGGGCAGGGAGGCTGCGGCCCCAGATCAGAAAGGCTGTGAGGGCCCCCAACAAAAGGGCGGCAAGCACAAGGAGTGGATATGCCCGTTTTGAGAACTGCGGGTTTCTGCGGGGCCGTTCATTTTCTCCTGGGGCGGTGGGTGGCATGTTCGTCATACTGCGACTCTCCCTATTTTACGATCTCATATCCGGCGTTCTCCCAATCCACCATGCCGCCCTTGAGCTCCCAGATATTGGTATAACCGAGGGAGACAAGCTTTTCGGCGGCGATGGCGGACATCCGCCCGCTGCGGCAGTAGAGAAGGATTTTCGCATCCTTCTGCGCGGGCAGTTGAGAGAGGTTCGGCTCGACCTGGTCATAGGGGATGGAGAGGTCGGTCCCGGCAATATCACCGGCGAAGGGGATATGAACGTTGACGAGGACGAAATCCTTGTCCTTGAGCATCTCCGCCAGGGTGGGGGCATCAACCTGCTGGTAGGAGCCGCCGGGCACGGATATCGTTTCGGGAGCGGCAGGCTTTGGCCCGCAGCCCGCCATCAGCAGGAAGAACAGGATCACCAGGAGAACCAGCGTTTTTTTCATTTTTTTAGACGGGGGTTTTCTGAAGTGTATGCCCGCCCAGGTAGCCGAGATAGGCCGGAACCAGGGGAAGCACACAGGGAGAGAGGAAGGACAGCAGCCCCGCCAGGATGGCGGTGAGGTAGGTGGGCGCGGCTGAGAAGAGGGCAAACTTCTCGATATAGAAACCGTTCTGGAAAGCCCAGATGGCGATGCGGCTCATGCTGTTCGTCAGGAGCAGGATGCCGATCAGGATGATGAAGACGCCGCTGACCGTCTGGATCAGGCGGCGGTGGCGGCTGAGACGCCGGACCCAGCCTGAGGCACGTTCCAGGCCGAGCGCCATGGCCAGGAAGGGAATGCCCAGCCCAAGCGAATAGCCGGAGGCCAGCCACATGGCCTGTCCCACAGTCTGCTGGCTCAGCCCCATGGTGAGGATGGCGCCGAGGGTGGCGCCGATGCAGGGGCTCCATCCGGCGGCGAAGAGGACGCCCATCAACCCGGAATTGGCATAGGTCCCGGCCGCGCCGCGATAGTAGGAGCGCGTATCGGCATAGAACCAGGGGATGCGGATCAGTTCCAGGGTTGCCAGACCGAAGGCGATGACGATCAGGCCGCCGATGCGGGCGAGGATGTTCTTGTAGGCGCCGAACAACTGCCCGACCAGCGTCACCGAGCCGCCCCAACCGACGATGAAGATCAGCGAGAACCCGGCCACGAAGAGCAGGCCATGAAGGAAGATGCGGAGACGTTCGTTCTGGGAGCGGACGGGGGGAGCGGCGGCGTTTGTGGTCATTCAAATACCATCAGATGGAATGCCGCCATGATACGCAATAATCCTCTGCCACCTGAGGGCAGGATGGCGGGAATTTGAATAGGCCAAATGGCCTATGGGATGCGGACGGTCAAACGTGTGCCCGCCCCCGCCGCGCTGCGGACTTCAAGCCTTCCCCCGATCAGGTCGGCCCTTTCATGGATGCCCAGCAGGCCGAAATGCCCCAGGGGGGCAAAGTCCGTGGGCCGGGCGGGCATCTGGAAGCCGCCCCCATCGTCCTCGACCTCGAGAGTGACCTGCGGATCGCCAAAGTCCAGTCGCAGCGAGGCCTTTTTAGCCCCGGCATGGCGGACGATGTTACTCAGGGCCTCCTGGGCGATCCGGTAGAGGGCGACCTCGACCTCGTGCGTGAGGCGTCTCTCAGCGCCGGTGGTTTCAAATTCCATTTGCAGCCCGTTGGCCTGGCCGGTCTCCCGCACCAGCATTTCGAGGGCCGTCACCAGGCCCAGGTCCTCCAGGTAGATGGGACGCAGAGCGCGCGTCATCCGGCGCAGACCTTCGATGGTCTGTTCCGAAAGGGTCTCCAATTCCTGAAGGGTGTGCCGGGAGGCCGGGTCCCGGACGGA
>CAYMQX010000374.1:0-3403 GCA_964392495.1 uncultured Anaerolineaceae bacterium | reverse complement strand
GGTCCCGGATGCAAACATGGGTGATGTGATGAGCGATCTCAATACCCGGCGTGGCCGGGTCCAGGGGACGGAGACAGAACGCGGGAACACCACGGTCGTCGCTCATGTACCGCTGGCTGAAATGCTGCGATATACCACTCAGATTCGTTCCATGACAGGCGGCCGCGGTCACTTCACAATGGAACTGGACCACTATGATACAGTCCCGAATCATATTGCGGGGACGATCATCGAAGCCCATAAGAAGGAAATGGAAGCCAAGAAGGAAGAGTGATCTTCGCAGGGCGGACCGCAAGGTCCGCCCTGAATTTTTACATCAGCGGAGGTCGAGGAGGCTGGTAAGAGAATCGGGAATTACGTCTTCAATTATTGTATTGACAAATCCCATGAAAATTGTAAAATATCCTTCAATGTTCGAGCTTCATTCCTTTATCTGTTGCTTGTGTACCGGGCGGGGTTCGTAACCACCGCGCCGGAAGTCATTTTCCCCAGGCAGTCAACGACCAAAAGGACGGTGGACGTTCCCCGCATGTGAAAAGTGCATGCATGGGCGGATCGCGCCGTCCTTTTGATTTTTTGTTGACTGCCAATGGACAGGTTTATGACTGTACTGGATTTTCACCCACCTCAAACGAATACAACTTTTCTGAATGACCTGACCTCGCAGGTAGGGAACACCCCTTTGCTTCCGCTTCGGCGGGTGACTGCAGGGCTGAACGCACATGTGCGGGTATATGCAAAAGCGGAATGGTTCAACCCGGGCGGCTCCATTAAGGATCGGGCGGCACTGAATATCATCCGCCAGGCGCTTGCCAGCGGTGAACTGAGGAATGGCAGGCGCTTGTTGGATTCCACCTCGGGAAATATGGGGATCTCCTACGCCACCTTCGGAGCGGCGCTGGGAATCCCGGTCACGTTGGTGATACCCTCCAATGCCAGCCCGGAGCGGCTGATGATCCTGCGAGCCCTGGGGGTGGATCTACACCTTTCGGATGGACTGGAGGGTTCGGATGCTGCCATTCGATTGGCACACCAGATTGCAGCAGCGGAACCGGAAAAGTACTGGTATGCCAATCAATACGATAATCCCGCGAATTGGGAGGCGCACTTTCAATCCACCGGACCGGAACTCCTGGTTCAAACGCGGTACAGCCTTACGCATTTCGTGACCGGGATCGGCACCTCTGGGACCTTGATGGGTACGGGGCGCTACCTGCATGAGGTAACTCCGACCGTCCAGGTGATCGGATTTGAACCGGATGATGCTTTTCACGGGCTGGAGGGACTCAAGCACCTTCCTACCGCGATACCGCCAGGGATCTATGATCCGAATGTGGCTGACCGCATGTTCCAGGTCGGAACAGAGGAATCTTATGCAATGGTCCGACGGCTGGCGCGCGAGGAAGGGCTTTTTGTGGGTATTTCCTCTGGGGCAGCGGCAGTTGCCGCCCTGCGTATAGCCAGCAGCCTGGACGCTGGTGTTGTAGCCACAATATTCCCGGATGCAGGGTATAAGTATCTGAGCGATACTGCCCTCTGGAGTATGAAATGAGCTGCCTTGTCATCCCCGAACGGCTGATGCGCCTCATTCAAGGGCATGGGGAATTAAGCTATCCCGAGGAGGGGGCCGGTTTCCTTCTGGGAAAGATAGGTGAGGTGTTGGACGTCCTGCCGCTCAGCAATATCCGTGAAGGAGAAGCGCGTCATAACCGCTACCTGATCGCGGCTTTGGATTATCTCCAGGCAGAGCGCGGCGCAGAAGAACGCGGCCTGGAACTCATCGGGGTATTCCATTCGCACCCGGACCATCCCAGCCGGCCATCCGAATTCGATCGGGAATGGGCCCAGCCATTTTTCTCCTATGTAATCACCAATGTAAAAGCCGGCCTGGCTGTAGGAAGTCGTTCCTGGCGGCTCACCGAAGACCGCTCGCAATTTGTCGAAGAAGCCATTGAGATCAAACCCTAGTCAGGAGACATAAATGTCACTCTATTTTGTACGTCACCAACATCCTGCGGAAGCCTGCCCTGCGAGAGATCCTCAGATGGGTCAAATGCTCCTCCAACATCTGACCAAACAGAACGCCCGCAAATACGGTCTGGACCTTTTGGGAGATGCCGTGCTGGACGGGCGTCATGAGCTCGTCCTGATCGTGGAATCTGAAGATATCAGCTACATCGAGAATTTCATGCAGCCCTTTGCCATGGCAGGTTCGGTGGAGGTTATTCCTGCATCGAGCTGCGAAGCTGTTGTCGAGCGAGGCGGCTGCGAACGGGTACCCACCTCCGGTTGAAATTCGCTCAGCGGAACGCTAAAATCATATTCAGAGAGGCAATAGATAACATGCCAACACTAAAAATTCCTTCTCCTCTGCGCTATTACACCAATGGAAAAGCAGAGGTTTCCGTTCACGGCGGCACTGTCCAGGAGGCCATGGGCAGCCTGGTGGAACAATTTCCTGCGCTGCATCCCCACCTGTATTCTCCTGAAGGAAAGCTGCGGGCATTTGTGAATTTGTTTGTAGGTGAGGATAATATCCGTGACCTACAAGGGCTGGAAACACCTCTATCTCCAGAGGCACAATTGCGCCTGATCCCATCCATTGCGGGAGGCTGATCATGCTCCCCGGCCTTACGCGTGATGAGATCCTGCGTTATTCCCGCCACCTGCTGATTCCCGAAGTGGGATTGGAAGGCCAGCGCAGACTGAAAGGATCCTCTGCCCTGGTGATCGGGACAGGCGGATTGGGGTCTCCGGTTGCACTGTATCTTGCCGCGGCAGGGACTGGCCGCATCGGCCTTGTTGATTACGACGTGGTGGATTCTTCGAATCTGCAGAGGCAGATCATCCATGGGACCGCCGCAATTGGCGTTTCAAAGGTGGAAAGCGCAAAACAGCGCTTGCTGGACCTGAACCCGGATGTGGAGGTGGAGACTTATAACGAGCCCTTTACTTCCGGGAACGCAATCGATATCGCGACCCGATATGATATCCTGATCGATGGAACGGACAATTTCCCAACCCGCTATCTGACCAACGATGTCGGTGTTTTTCTCGGCAAGCCCGTTGTTTACGGCTCCATATTCCGATTTGATGGACAAGTGAGCGTTTTTAGCGCCTCCCAGGGTCCATGTTATCGATGCCTTTTCCCGGAGCCGCCACCGCCGGGCCTGGTGCCATCTTGTGCCGAAGGGGGGGTGCTGGGGGTCCTGCCCGGGACGATCGGCACACTACAGGCGACCGAGGCTTTGAAGGTCCTGTTGGGGATCGGCCAGCCTCTCATCGCAAAGCTGCTGATCTACAATGCCCTGGATATGAGCTTCGATTTCGTCAAGCTGAAGAAGAATCCGCACTGCCGGGTGTGTGGCCCGAATGCAGATATCCACGAATTGATCGACTACGA
>CAYMQX010000373.1:0-3411 GCA_964392495.1 uncultured Anaerolineaceae bacterium | reverse complement strand
TCACGGTCTGGGCGCACCACATGTTCGCCACCGGGCTGCCCAAGGCCTCCCTGCTCTTCTTCTCCGCGGATAGTTTTCTGATCGGCGTGCCCACCGGCATCAAGATATTCGCCTGGCTGGGCACCATCTGGAAGGGGCGGCTGCGGCTCCTGACACCCATGCTCTTCGCCCTGGGCTTTCCGATCCTCTTCGTGATCGGCGGTCTGGACGGCATCCACATGGCCATCGTGCCGGTGGACTGGCAGGTGACCGACACCTATTATGTGGTCTCCCACATCCATTACGTTCTGTTCGGCGGCGCGCTCTTCGGCCTGTTCGCGGGCATCTATTACTGGTTCCCCAAGATGACCGGGCGCCGCCTTCAGGAGGGTTGGGGCAGGGCGCATTTCTGGCTGTTCTTCATCGGCATGAACCTCGTTTTCATGCCCATGCACTTCCTGGGGCTGGAGGGTATGCCCCGCCGGATCTATACCTATGCCAGCGGGCGCGGCTGGGATTTCTGGAACCTGGTCGAGACCATCGGCGCGGTCGTCATTGCGCTGGGCGTGCTGGCCTTCATCATCAATTTCATCCTCTCCATATTGAAGGCCCCCACCAACGAATCCGACCCCTGGGACGGCTTCACCCTGGAATGGGCCACCAGTTCCCCGCCGCCCCCCTATAACTTCGCAGAGATCCCGGTGGTCAGCGGCGTCCGTCCCCTGTGGGACCGCAAGCACCCCGAGCTGGCCGATGAAAGGCAGGGTGCATAAAAGATGGAGACCAGCCTGCCCGACAGCCGTTTCAGCAGCGGAAAAGTGGCGCTGCTCGTTGTCCTGGCCTCCGAATCGGTGTTCTTTGCCACACTGATCGTCGCCTATATTGCCATGCGCGGGCAGTCGGGCTGGCCGGTGGAGCATAGCCTGAGGCGGATCGCCTTCCCGCTCGCCAACACCGCCCTGCTGGGGCTGAGCCCCCTCAGCGCTTCCCTTGCGGAGGCGCGCCTCCGCCGGGGTGATCCCTCCGGGCTGCGCGGCTGGCTGCTCGCGACCCTGGTCCTGGGCGGAGCCTTCGTCCTGGGGCAGGCCGCCGAGTTCGGCCATGCCGGCCTGCAGATCGATGACCAGCTCATGGGCGGCGTCTTTTTTACGCTGATGGGCTTCCACGCCCTGCACGTTCTGGCCGGGATGGTGGTTTTAACCCTGCTCTGGGTGCGGGCGCGCCTGGGTGATTTCTCCGCCCTCCGCCATGATCCCGTGACGACCGGCGTGTGGTTCTGGTATTTCGTCTGCTTCATCTGGCTGGTGCTCTTCGCCGCCCTCTACCTGGTATGAATACGTTCCCGGCCCTCCAATGGAATTGGTTCCCCAGCGTGCTGATCGGTTTCACGCTGTGGACTCTGGCCTACGAGCTGCTCACCGGGCCTTTCCGGTCCCGCTTTTACGGGGCGGCCCGGCCTTCATCCCGTCAGCGGCTGGCCTTCCATGCCGGGACCCTGATCGCCCTGCTGGCACTGGTCTCCCCCCTGGATGAACTGGGGGATGAATACCTTTTCAGCGCCCACATGCTCCAGCACCTGCTGCTCATGTTCGGTGCGGCCCCCTTATGGGTGATCGGCCTTCCCGGCTGGCTGGTGGATGGATTGCTCCCCGCCCTTCTGCGCCGCCCGGCACGGCTCCTCACCCAGCCGCTGGCTGCGTATATGATCTTTGCCGGGGTCATGTTCATCTGGCATATCCCTGCCATCTACCGGTCCGCCCAGGAAAATGAAGCCCTGCATATCTTCGAGCACCTTTCCTTCATGGGGGCCGCCATGCTCGGCTGGTGGCCGGTCTGGGGGGCAGACACGCGCCGGCTGACGGCCACCTCCTCCCCGGTGCGCGTGATCTACACCTTCCTGCTCTCATTCCCCTGCACCGCCCTGGCCGCCCTCCTGACCTTTGCCAGTGCGCCCCTGTATCCCTTATACGCTCATGGCCCCCTCTTCGCCGGGCTGTCCCCCATCGAGGACCAGCGCCTGGGCGGCCTGATGATGTGGTTCCCGACACACATGGTCATTCTGCTGGCGCTGGGCTTTGCCTTCTTCCGCTGGTTATCCGGCGAAAGAGGCCCCTCCCCACACGCCGCCCTCAAGGAGTCTTGAATCATGGATCAAAAACCGGATATCGAAATGCCTGCCCCAAGCTTCTGGCCGATCGTCATGGCGGCCTCCCTGGCGCTCATCGCCATCGGGCTGGTTTCCAGCGCATTCATCAGCCTCTTCGGCGTGATCGTCCTGCTGGTCTCGGTGGCCGGGTGGACCCTGGAAAACCGCGCGGCTGGAGAGGAGCATCTGCATGAGTGATCCACTGCAGACCGTCCCCCTGCCCCAGCGCGAGAACACCAAGCTGGGCATCTGGGTCTTCCTGGGAGGCGAGGCCGTTTTCTTCATCTCCCTCATCCTGGTGATCGTCCTCACCCGCCTGACGAACACCGATTACCAGGGTGCATTCCGTTCGCATCTGAGCATCCCGATCATCGGCGTCAATACGTTTGTGCTTGTGACCAGCAGTTATTTCGTCGTGCGCGCCCTGGAAGCCATCCGTTCCGGCAGGACGGGCGCCATGCGCAATAACATGCTCGTCGTCATCCTTCTGGGGCTGCTCTTCCTCGGCGGCCAGACCTATGAATGGACCAGCCTGTTCGCTGAAGGGGTATCCTACGCCAGCACCTACGGCACGCCCTTTTACACCGTCACCGGCATCCATGGGACGCATGTCTTTATCGGCGTGCTGTGGGCCATCTACATCCTTGTGGGCCACCACCGGCGGCCCTTTTCAGCGGAGAACCACCTCGCCATCGAGAACTTCGGGTTGTACTGGCATTTTGTGGATATCGTCTGGATCGTGCTGTTCACGGTCATCTACCTGCTCTAGGAGTCGTCATGAAGGAGCAATCCCCCGCCCGCCATGTGAATTATCTCGGCATCTTCCTCCTGCTGGGGGCATTTACGATCATCGAGACGCTGCTCAGCTACGTCACGCAGGAAAACATCAAGGCTCCCATCCTGATCGTCCTCTCGGTCATCAAAGCCCTGCTGGTGCTGCTGTTCTTCATGCATCTGCGCTTCGACAAAAAGATCTTCAGCTATCTCTTCATCGCGGGCTGCGCCCTCAGCCTGCCGCTGATCCTCATCCTGGCGGTCGTCATGCCGGCGGTGCTCAACCGCTGACCTGCCTCGATGCTCATTCCGTGAAGGGAGGGCTGCACCTGCGCCCGGTTATCTCGCGCTGAGCGAACATCGTGCCCGAAGCGAAGCGGACATCGTCCCCAAAGCAAAGCGGACATCGTCCCCGAAGCAAAGCGGACATCGTCCCCAAAGCAAAGCGGAGGGGAGGGGAGGGAAGGGGAGCGTGAGCGGAGACGAAACGCCGGGGGGATGGGTCCGCAGGA
>CAYMQX010000372.1:639-3425 GCA_964392495.1 uncultured Anaerolineaceae bacterium | reverse complement strand
TACGTGGAAGCATAGTGTCTGAGGGAGAGATCATGGCGAAAATCACAATGCGCGAGGCGATCTCGCAAGCCCTGATGGAGGAGATGGATCGTGATCCAGCGGTCTTCATTATGGGTGAGGAGGTGGGTGTGTGGGGCGGTACCTATGCCGTCACCAGAGGTTTCTATGATAAATATGGCGCGAAGCGGGTAAAGGATACCCCGATCGCTGAGAATGCAATTGTCGGCGCGGCAATCGGTGCTGCGCTGGTCGGACAGCGGCCGGTGGCTGAACTGATGACCATAAATTTTGCCTTCTCGGCCATGGATTATGTAGTCAACCAGGCCCCCAAGCTTCATTACATGTTCGGAGGCCAGTTTACCGTGCCTCTGGTAATCCGGGCGGTTGGAGGTGGCGGCCGCCAGCTCGGAGCCACTCATTCACAGACACCGGATGCGATCTTTGCACACTTCCCCGGGCTCAAGGTGGTCTCGCCGGGGACGCCGGAAGACGCGAAAGGCCTGCTGAAAGCATCCATCCGATCCAACGATCCGGTACTGTTCATCGAACACGCCACCATGTACCAGGTGCGCGGCGAGGTGCCGGAGGGCGAATATACCATCCCGATCGGAAAATCCAAGATCCAGCGGGTGGGGCGCGATGTGACCATCGTCACTTATTGCAAGGGCTTGGAATTATCAATGAAAGCGGCCGAGGAACTTGCAGGGGAAGGAATCGAGCCCGAGATCGTGGATCTGCGCACCCTGCGACCTCTGGACATGGAGCCGGTCATTCAATCCTTCAGGAAGACGAACCGCGCCATCGTTGTGGAGGAAGGCTGGAAATCGTACGGAGTGGGCAGCGAGGTGGTCAGCCGTATTTATGAACAGGCATTCGATTATGTGGATGCACCGATCCTGCGGGTGGCACAGAAGGAAGTGCCGCTCCCTTATAACCGCACGCTCGAGCAGGCTGCCCTTCCACAGGTAGCCGATATTGTGAGTGCAGTTAAGGAGGTCCTGAAGTAATGGCTGAAACGATCACCATGCCCAAGCTGGGCTTCGACATGGCAGAGGGAACGCTGGTCCGCTGGGTTAAGCAGGTGGGTGAAAATATCAACAAAGGTGACGTGCTTGCGGAGATTGAGACGGATAAGGCAACGGTGGAAGTCGAGTCTTCAGCCGCCGGAATCGTCCTGCAGCATATTGTCACCCAGGGTTCAGTTGTTCCGGTGAATGCTCCGATTGCGGTAGTTGGACAGTCAGGCGAGCAGGTCCAGGAAGCGGCAGTTGCAAAACCCGAATCTGCGCGGGCTGGAGAACCGGCTGAAAATCCGGCAGAAGTCATAAAAGCGCCTGCGGCGGCATCCAAAAGCGAACCGGTGATCACGGCAGGCGAGATCCCGGAAAGGCCCGCAGACGAGGTGATAAAAGCCTCTCCGCTGGCGCGCAAAATGGCGCGCGATAACAATATCGATCTGGGCCGAATCAAGGGGAGCGGGCCAGGGGGGCGGATCGTTAGAAGAGACCTGGAGGCCGCGCAGGCGGGCGGAATCCAACCCCCGATACAACCTGCGCCCGTTACCATCACGGTCCAGGCTGGAGACGAAGCTGTGCCGTTCTCGCGCCTGCGCCAGGCAATCGGCAGGCGTATGACGGAATCCACCACCCATGTGCCGCACTTCTACGTGACCCACGAATTCAAGATGGATACCCTGATGGCACTCCGTCAGCAGATCAACCAATATCTGCCGGCGGACGAGAAGCTGTCGGTCAATGATTTCATTGTGAAGGCTGCGGCCCTGGCGCTGAGGGATTTCCCAAATTTGAACAGTTCTTTCGGTGGAGATAAGGCCATCCGCCATGGCGCCATCAATGTGGGTGTGGCGGTTGCAGTGGAGGGTGGGTTATTAACAGTAGTCACTCGAAACACCGACCAGCAATCCCTGGGCACGATCTCCCGCGAGGTGAAACGAATGGCCGCAGGCGCGCGCGAGGGAAAAGTCCGGCCGGGTGACATCGAAGGTTCGACATTCTCCATCTCCAACCTGGGCATGTATGATGTGGAAAGCTTCACTGCGATCATCAATCCGCCCGAGGTAGGAATTCTTGCTGTGGGTTCGGCGCGGCAGGTCCCTGTGGTGGAGAACGGGGAAGTCAAACCGGGTTGGCGCATGAAGGCGACGCTCTCTGTTGATCACCGTGTGAGCGATGGGGCAGAGGGGGCCCAGTTCTTACAGGCGCTGGCGGGATACCTGGAAGCGCCGTTCAGGTTGATGGTGTAGATCCAGGATCCTGGCCCCCAATGAGCCAGTATTTGATTTCTCTGCTTCAAGCGTCCGCTGATGATCCTGCCCAAGGATCCCATGGCCGATCCGGAATATATGAAATCATTTCTTGATCCCTGAGCCCGGCTCGGGATGAATGTGAGCTATCTACTCACAGAACTCATTGATGAGCTGGTCTTTGGCGTGGGCGAGACGGCCTGGCCGCTCATGCGCACCGACCTGGCGCTGACCTATTCCCAGATCGGCCTGTTAATGAGCCTGCCGGGGATCATTGCCGCACTCATTGAGCCTTTCCTGGGAGTACTTGGCGATGTCTGGCGGAGGCGCCTGCTGATCCTGGGCGGTGGGTTCATATTTACAATCTCGCTGGCGCTTACGGCACTTAGCCGGAGTTTCCTGCCCCTGCTCATTTCCTTTATCCTGTTTTACCCTGCCTCTGGAGCATTTGTAAGCCTTAGCCAGGCATCATTAATGGATTCGGCTCCGGATCGGCACCAACAAAACATGGCAAGATGGACGC
>CAYMQX010000372.1:0-629 GCA_964392495.1 uncultured Anaerolineaceae bacterium | reverse complement strand
GCTCACTCGGACAGGTACTGGGCCCCCTGATGCTTGGAGGAGTCGTCTATTTTGGGCTGGGCTGGCGCGGGGCATATGCCCTCCTGACCATTCTTGCAGCCGCAAGTCTCCTGGCCGCATTCCGGAATCTTCCCCATGATACAGGGGATACCCCATATTTCCCGGGTTTCCGGGAGGTATGGAAAGGCTTTCGTGCCGCGCTGATCCACCTGAAGCGGGGCGAAGTCTGGCGGTGGCTGATCCTGCTGGAATTTTCCGACTTATTGATGGATGTGTTGTTGGGATTTCTGGCTTTATATTTTGTGGATGTGGCAGGTGTCAGCGAGGCGCAAGCAGGACTCGCCGTCACAGTTTGGCTGGTTATGGGATTGATCAGCGACCTGCTATTCATACCATATATTGATCGCCAGCCAGACAGCATCCGATTTGTTCGGGGCACAGCCTGGTTGGAGATTCTTGTATTTGCACTTTTTCTTCTCGTGCCCGGATTCCTCCCAAAATTGGCGGCAGTAATACTCGTCAACCTGGGGAATACAGGATGGTACCCGGTCTTGCAAGGCCGCCTTTATTCGGCCCTCCCGGGGCAAAGCAGCCTGATGCTCGTGATCGGGGCAATCACCATGCCTCTG
>CAYMQX010000371.1:0-3438 GCA_964392495.1 uncultured Anaerolineaceae bacterium | reverse complement strand
TGGCGCACGCGATCCTGGAGATGGAATCCGAAATACAGGAAAGATAGGGAAGGAGCCCAAATGGCAGGTCATCGTACCAAGAATCAAGAAAACCCCATGCCTCTTCCTGATGAGGGTTGGTGGGCATCGGTGCTGGCGGAGGAGGGGCGAAATCTACCGCCACCGCCGGCGCGCATCCAGAGGCAGGATCATAAGGCCGAGGAGCCCGTCCGGCCCGCAGCGGATTGGGCGCAGGTGAAGGAACTCTATTCACGGGATCAGATCGTGAACTTGCAGGTTACCGGACATAACCGCGGCGGTCTGCTGGTGGAAGGCGAGGGCATGTTCGGGTTTGTGCCTTTCTCACACCTGATCGATCTGTCGGGGAAGCCTGAGGTGGTGGACCGGGAAATCTCGCTGGAGGCCTATATCGGCCGCCAACTGAAGCTGAAAGTGATCGAATGCGTCCCGGAGGATGGGCGGATCGTTTTTTCCGAGCGTGCAGCCCTGGCCGAACCGGGACAGCGCTCCCTGCTTTTTAATGCCATCCAGCCGGGGCAGTGCATTAAAGGCCAGGTGACCAATATTACGGATTTTGGGGTCTTTGTGGACCTTGGCGGCGTGGAGGGCTTGATCCACATTTCGGAACTGTCCTGGGGACGGGTCATCCATCCCAACCAGATCGTGAAACTGAATCAGACGGTCGAGGTGATGGTGCTGGAATTGGCCCCTGAACGGTGTCGGGTAGCCTTGAGCCTGAAACGGCTTGCACCCAACCCATGGAAGAAGGCTGATACTTTGTTCGGTGTGGATTCGGTTCTGCCTGCCGTGATTACAAGCATCGTCTCTTATGGGGCCTTCGCCCGGCTCGAAGCTGGTGTGGAGGGCCTGATCCACGCGTCTGAAATCCCGCTTCAGCCTGGTCAACCCGTCAAGGAGGCTCTGAGGGAGGGGCAAGCCGTGACTGTTCGCGTTCTGCATGTAGATGCAGAACAACAGCGCATGGGCCTGAGCATGAAGGTCGAATGACCCATGCCTGATCGCGGCATTCCAACACCTTCAACAGTTCCAGGCGAAGCAGCCGATTTGGATTGGCTGGACAGGCTGGCGCAGTTCAACCTCCATTTTGGGCGCTTTGTGCGGGATGCGGCAGGACTCTTTTTACTGGTCCTGGCACTGACTTCCCTGTTGGCCCTATGGAAGTTGACAGAAGGTGTTTTTATTTCAATGTGGGCACGGTTCCTTTCAACTTCCTTCGGGTGGGGAAGTTATCTGATCATTCTGGCAGTGGCTTTCTTTGGAGCCGGCCTGCTCCAGAGAAAACTTGGTGCATGGAATATCGGTCGTCTCGTTTGGCTGGAGATGGCTGCATTACTGAGCCTGGGGCTGCTTTCCATCTTCGGTGGCAATTCCATCCAGCGGGCAGAAGCCGGAATGGATGGAGGCCAGATTGGATGGGGACTTGCGCGGTTGGTCTGGCTGGCGGCCACACCCACAGGCGGAACCTTGATCCTGGCCGTGGGCTGGCTTCTGAGCGTCATGGCTGGTTTAAATCTTTGGGCGCTCCTGGAAAAAGGGTTGATGCGCCTGGCGGGTGAACCTGTTCCCCCCCCAATCATCGAGGCTGCGTCCCCGGAGGCGGTCTCAGAAGCCGTACAGGCAGTAGAGAAACCCCAGCCGCGCAAAAAGCCCGTTAATTTGCCCCCCGAGTTCCGTACTTCACTGCATGTGCCTGAAAAAAAGAGCGAGAAACCGGTTAAGGCGCCCCCGAGGGATGAGATCCTCCCGCCGCTCCAGATGCTTATGGCTGAAAATTCGGTGCGTCCCGATGAGCGTACCATCAATCAGATGGCCGGTCTCATCATGAAGACCTTATCCGAATTTGGCATCCCGGCAACGGTGATCGGCTACCGGGTCGGACCGTCGGTTACACAGTTCGCCATTCAACCGGGCTTTATCAAAAAGGGTTCGGACGAGGAGGATGCCCAGCAGCTGAAAGTGCGCGTTGCCCAGATCGCGGCATTGGAAAAAGATCTTGCATTGGCCCTCTCTGCAGAACGCCTTCGTATCGAGACCCCCGTACCTGGAAAACCATATGTTGGCATCGAGGTTCCCAACGCCCGCGCCGCGGTGGTTCGTTTACGTCCGCTTCTGGAAAGCGAAGCCTTCCATAAAGTCAGTGGACCGCTTGCCATTGCCCTGGGAAGAGATGTATCAGGTCAACCGGTCATCGCGGACCTGGCACGCATGCCCCATCTCTTGATCGCAGGCGCAACCGGTTCGGGAAAATCCGTCTGCATCACCGCTCTGGCCGCCTGTCTGGCGATGAACAACTCCCCTCAAGAACTGCGTATGATTATGATCGATTCGAAGATGGTGGAACTACTGCGCTTTAATGGCCTGGCCCATCTTTATGGGAAAGTGGAGACAAATGTGGAGCGCATCCTGGGGGTGCTGCGATGGGTGGTGCGCGAAATGGAGCACCGTTATCGCCTGCTTGAGTTAAGCCACTCGCGTGACCTGGATTCCTATAATAAGAAACAGGCTCGCAAGGAGGGAGGCCAGGATCTTCCCCGCATCGTAGTCTTGATCGATGAGCTCGCGGATCTGATGATGTCGGCGCCCGACCAGACAGAGCATAACCTGGTGCGCCTTGCGCAGATGGCTCGAGCAACCGGAATCCATCTGGTGGTTGCGACTCAGCGACCCAGTACGGATGTGGTGACCGGGCTGATCAAGGCAAATTTCCCGGCCCGGCTGGCATTTTCTGTTGCCTCCGGGATCGACAGCCGCGTCATCCTGGATACCACCGGGGCTGAAAGCCTTTTGGGGAGGGGCGATCTGCTGTTTCTGAATCCTGAGGTGGGGAATCCTGTGCGCGCCCAGGGTGCGTTGGTCACGGATATGGAGATCGAGCGGATTATTGCACACTGGCAAAAATCTGAACTAAAGCCTTCAAATCCTGAAGCCCCCTGGGAAAAACTGCTCACTGAGCCTGAAGAAGATGAGGATGGAGGCTTGGTGGAACAGGCAATCTCCATCGTAAAGGAAACTCAGCGAGCCTCGGCCTCTCTGCTTCAACGCCGCTTGCGCATAGGTTATCCTCGGGCTGCGCGTCTCCTTGATCAATTGGAAGAGATGGGTGTTGTAGGCTCCTCACAAGGGGGTGGGCGCGAGCGCGATGTGCTCGTCGGTGAGGACGAAGAGGATACAGACCAGGGAGACGGCTCACGCTGAGCCTGGGAACCTTTTCGGGTATCATTGGCGAATCTGGTGTGAAAGGATTCAACCCCGGTGAAAAAAACCTTCACTGATTTTTTGCGCGTGGCCTTCAAATGGTTCCTGGATCCTGCAGGCAGATTTTTAAACCGCCTCGGGCTGACTCCCAATACTGTAACGCTGCTGGGCGTGTTTGGAAATATAGTCGCAGCCTACTTTGTTGCCACCGGGCGGGTCACT
>CAYMQX010000370.1:0-3442 GCA_964392495.1 uncultured Anaerolineaceae bacterium | reverse complement strand
TGACGACCGCCTACTGGTTCCCCTGGTACAACAACTTCAACTTCGACACCCAGCTACGCATCGCGGTGCCATAAACTTTCCTTTCCAATCCTCGATTTGCGGCTGCCCGGATCAAGTTCAATCCGGGCAGCCGTTTTGTTTTTGGATCAACAGGAAATCACCGGGGAAGGTGCCCACTCCACCGTCTGTGAAAGCAGCCTTTGTGGATCGAGGCTGTATAGGCAGCGGTCGAAAAAAGATGAGGTTGGGTTGTTGAACGCAGCTTTGCCTGGACCGCGTGCTTCCGTCGTTTGGCACGTGATTTTGGGAGATGACCTGAAACCTTCCGCAGCCTTTACTGCCTGGCTTCTGCCATCTTGATGCTCCAAACTTGCACCGAAGCGATGGCTCGTGTCCCATAAAGCCCAGAGCAGGTTCTAAGCGCCCCCTGCCTCCCGGCGCCTTACCCACAGACCGGTGCGGTTGGGGCCGGAGGCGTTCAGGAACTCGTCATACGAGTAATCCTGGCGGCGGTTGGGGAAGGGGTTGTAGAGCTGCACCCAGCCGCCGTTCACGCCGTTGGGCTCGATCCTGTCCACCACCACCCAGTGACCCACCCCCTGCCCGCGCAGTTTGCCGGAATACGCATCGATATCCACCCCGGCGATCAGGTAATGCGTCTCCAGCCTGCGGCGCAGCCTCCCCGGCGAGAGCTTGTAGCCGATGCCGGGGTCGCTCAGCCCGGCCTGGAAGCGCATGAGTGGGAAGGTGTGGCCGTACACAGACAACATGCTCTCCAGCGCGTCGAGGCCGGTGGGGTTGTCGTTCTCGCCCTGGACGGCCCACTTGTAATAATGGGGCGAAACCTGCTTCCATTTGGCGAGGAAGGTCTCGATGTCGTCGCCGCCGATGAAGGAGGCGCACAACTCGCCGCACATGTTGTACTTCACGCGCCCGTCCAGCAGCATATACTGTGCGGCGTCGCCCGTCTCGGGGGTGGGATGCGGGATCAGCACCTCCTCGGGGTACTTCTCCACGTAGTCCTCCAGCAGGCCGTCGGCCACCCAGGCGGCGCGCCCGCGGAAGACCACCTCCGACCAGAGCATCTCGTAACCGTTCCCCTGCGTGGGGGCCTGGCTGCCGGTCCACTCCACGATCGCGCCGGGGGGGATATCCAGAATCCTTGTGCCGTTGGGGCTTTCGCGAAAGACCGCCTGCCCGATGCACCACTTTTTCAAGGCCATCCATGCTCCTGGTGAGGCCCCCAAGGTCTCCCTTATCATTGCTCTTCACAGGTCAGGCCGGGCTGCACATCCAGCAGCCTTGATAGACAGCCGGATGGACCTTTGGGGTCCGGTCTGTGCGTGCGCGGCCTGAGCCGACTCTACAATGGAGCAGGCGATATATCAATCCGATTTTGGAGGGGTTCGGGGAGGTCAAAAATACCCAGAGGCAGAATAGTTGGCGTGCATTCTCAAAATGTTATTGTAAGGAAGGCACCGGCCTGATCATGCTAAATTTATACGCGAGGAGGGATATGGCCCGCTGACATTTTATGCAGGCCCGGAAAGGAATGCCCATGAAAACAGTTATTATTTCCGGCGCAGTAACCACCGTGATCCTGTTGGGGCTCGGAGCGCTGGGTTTATTGGTCTGGCAGATGGTCTTTGCTGTACCAGTAGCGCCACAGTTGACTGGTTCGTCACCGACCCTGCCAGCCCCCACGCTCGCATTCCTGCCCTCCACCGTCACGCCAATTCCCACTTATGCATACAGGCCGACCAGTACGCCCATCGCCACAGTAACACCATTCCCATTCTCGCGAGATTATGTCAAGCCGCCTGAATATGGCTCATCCCCTATGGAACAGCCTTCTGTAGGTCAGCCGCCTGTGTCACAGCCAGGCTCCAATTGCGCTCCTCAGCTTGAATATGCGGCTTCAGTACATGAATACGAGTTGGATATGATCGACTACATCTACAGCCCGTTGGTACAGTTCCATGAGAGTCTGATAGAGCAGGCTTCGCGGGAACGGGACGCGCTGGGCCTCGTACAGGCACAGCGCGAACTGAAAGCGGTACGAAACGAGATGCAGGCAAGGGTGAGACAAGAAAACAAGCGCTACAATGCAGAGGTTGCTGCCATCCGCGCGGCCTATTGTTAAACGAGGCGGTTTACTCTTCAATCAAAGGAATCTTGCGAGGTGGAGACCCAAAAGGTCTCCCTCATCATTGCTCTTCACAGGATCAGGCCGGGCTGCATATCGGGCAGCCTTGATAGACAGCCGGATGGACCTTTGGGGACTGAAGGCTCACCCCACCAAAGACTCGATATACTCCAGGTCCAGTTCCCCTTTGGCCCCCCAGCCCTTTTTGCCCTCCGGGATGGAGGGGCGGAACTTCTCATACAGCGGGTAGGCCTCGGCCTCCAGCTTGCTGGGAGGCCGCGCTTTTGCCAGCTTCTCCATCGCCGCGCGCGCCTCCTCCAGCCGCGCGCCGAACTTCTGCTCCAGGTAGCGCGCCACTGTCTCGGGGCGGATGTCCTCGCCCTGGATCGAGGCGCGCAGCCCCTGGGGGGTCCGCTTCGCCGGGATGCCTCGCCCCATCAGCTCCACAAATTCCAGCTTTTCTTGTGCGGGCTTGCGCGGCGGCTGCTCCGCCTCCCCTTCCTTCTTCTCTGCATAGATTCCCAGGCGCCGCCCCTTGGATTGGGCGTTCAGCCCGGCCACGGCTTTCGCCAGGCTCAGGGCTTCCGCGCGCGTGTAGCCCAGCCGTTCGGCCACCACCGCCGCCCACAGCGTGAGCACCGGGGCACGGTTGATCTCGATCTTCGCTCCTGCCATATCGTGACTCTCCTCTGACGGATGGTTTCTTCCATCATAGGAGCTTCTGGTTAAACAGGCATGAGTAGGGCAGGGGGGCGGCTGGTCGTGGGCCTTCGCGAAGCATATCATCCCATCAGGGACCCTGAGCGAAGCGAATGGGCCTGACCCCAATTCCAGACCGACCGAAGGTCGCCAACCTCCACTCGCGCTGAACGGAGCGACCAAAGGGAGCGCAGGTGAAGCGCCCCCAGGGCGGCGCTTCAGCTTCTTGGATGTCGTTCCCCTCCGCTTCGCTTCGGGGACAATGTCCGCGCCACTCGCAGCGACATGTTTGGGGCCTCTCCCCCGTTCCTTTCAGGAAAGGGGGCCGGGGGGATCGGTCCGCAGGAGGCGAGCCCGGAGGGCTTTCGTGGGAACTGAGCAGGGGCTTCAGCCCCGGCGTCCGCGAGGCCTCGGGCTGCGCGCCGCCTCCCCCTATCCTCCCAGGAAAGGGGGCCGGGGGGATAGGTCCAAACCCCCCTCAATCCCCCCGAAACGGGGGGAGGCTGAACTTCCCTCCCCTTGGGGAGGGCGCGTGCGCTCCGGTGTTCTTCAGGAGTTGTGGGCAGGTCCGAGGGAGGGCCGGGGGGATAGGTCCGC
>CAYMQX010000369.1:0-3454 GCA_964392495.1 uncultured Anaerolineaceae bacterium | reverse complement strand
CCGGTTTCGGGGTGGGAAGTTGGACGCATCCGGCGCTGTCCCCGGGGGATAATCTGAAAGGATCGCACCCCTTTCCCTGATCTTCTCCGCCAGCAAGCGATGCTCAGGCGGGTAGATACGATCCACGCCTGAACCAAGGACTGCCAGGGTCCGGCCGCCAGCCTGGAGGGAGGATGAATGTGCCAGCGCATCCACCCCGCGTGCCAATCCGCTGACAACAGTCAACCCACTTGCACCGAGATAACCTGCCAGTTCCTCGGTAACCTGTCTGCCGTAGGCTGTTACTCGACGCGTTCCAACAATTGCCACTGCAAACACATCCTCAGGAAGAAACTCTCCCCGGATATATAGCACGGGGGGCGGCTGCTCGATTTCCTTCAAGCGGGAGGGATAGGCTTCATCTTCCCAGGTCAAAGCCTGAATTCCCTGCCTGTCGATATCTTCCACGATCCGGTCAAGGTCGGCGCCACGGCGTGCCTGGACAATGCGCTCAACCAGCTTCATTCCCAAGCCTGCCTTGGCAAGCTGCTCGGGGGCGGCCTTCCAGGCTGATTCAAGATCGCCGAAATGGTTGATCAGCGCCTGCAAGCGCACTGCACCAATGCCCTTGATCAGGGTAAACCCGATCCAATAACGCTTATCCTGCATATCGTGAGTTTTTACCACAAAGCCAGGCACTTCAGAGTATAGCCGGGGCCTTACAGGCCTTCCAGCAGATGGACACGCACGTAGCCTTCATCAGGCCTGAGATCAAGGATCACCTGGGGGATGGCTGGCAGCAACAGTTCGCCCCCGGCCTCGCGCGTGACCACATAGACATCGTTCGCACCCGTCTCCAGCACTTCGGTCAGCCTGCCAAGGTGTCTATCTTCCTCATCGAGGACCGTAAGGCCAATGAGCTGATGCTGATAATACTGTCCATCCGGAAGCGCCGGGACATCCTGAGTCCTTACGAACAACCAGGCGTTACGATATTGTCCGGCCACCTCGGGATTGTTCACGCCATCCAACTTGACCAGCAGCCCTCTGCCATGGACCTTGGCGCCGGCCAAGACCACGGGGGTATGTCCTTCTCCAATGAAGAGTTTGCGCCCTGGTTTAAACCGCTCGGGGAAATCCGTATACAGGTCCATCAGAATCTCGCCGGCTATCCCATGGGGACGGCGAAGGAACCCTACCGCCAAATAGTCAGGCTCGCCGGTCGGCGAGCCTGCTTTTTTCCGATCGGCCATCAAGGCTCGACCACATCCAGCGTGGCCTGTTTTCCATCCCGTTCGGCTGCCACACGCAGTAAGGCTCGGATCGAATTTGCCACCTTACCACTTTTCCCGATGATCCGGCCCATATCCTCCCGGGCCACACTCAATTCGAGACGGATCCGGGAACCTCCGCCGGTCTCTCGCACGGTAACTCTGTCCGGGTGTTCCACCAGCGATTTGGCAATGAATTCAATGAGTGCTTTCATGGGCTTCTCATCGCGGACGGCACATTGGAATGCGCCTCCGGAATCATTTAATCCCTGCGGGTCTTGTTGGGCGCGGCACGTTTGGCCTGGGCTTGAGTGGCTTCCTGGAGAAGGGTTTCGATCGCCTCTCCCTTTTTAAAGCGTTCAAAACGCTCAAGCAGCCCGGCGGATTTAAAGACCTGCTCCACTGATTCGGTTGGCAGCGCGCCGTTCTTCATCCAGTGATAGACGCGGTCTTCCTTGATCGAAACAGTAGCCGGCTCAGTGCGCGGATTGTAGAAGCCCAGGATTTCCAGAAAACGGCCGTCCCGCGGGCTTTCCTTGTCAGCGACAACGATGCGGTATGAGGGCTGCCCGCTGAGGCCGACACGACGAAGACGAATGCGAACCATCGAGAACTTTCTCCTTGAATATTTTTTGCTATGTGATAGATGTAAGATTCAGGCGAATGAGAGAGGGGTGCGTGAAAGGACACGCGCTCACAAGTCTGAAATCCACAAGCGTTTATTTTACCAGAATTTTTAAGCCTCTCTGCGAGACATGACCGGGAATTATTTCTTCATTTAGATTCTGGTTGGCGCCCAGGAAGCAGGTCATCATTTGAACAGGCCTGAGAGGCCGCGTCCGCCGGTCTTCTGAATGGTCTTCATCAGTCTTTGCGCATCGCGGAATTGCTTCATGAGCCGATTTACATCCTGCACATCCATGCCGGATCCGGCTGCGATCCGCCGTCGGCGCGAGGCGTTCAGGAGATCCGGATTGCGTCGTTCAGCCCGCGTCATTGAGTTGATGATTGCCTCGGTGGATTTGAAATTGGCCTCTATTTCCCTGGGGTCCGCCTGGCGCGCTGCCTGTCCCATCTGTCCGGGCAGCATCTCCAGTATCTGACCCAATGGACCCATCTTTTTAATCTGTTTCATCTGTTCCAGCCAATCTTCCAGCGAAAATTGTCCCTTCAACATCCTGTCAGCCGCTTTCTGTGTCGTTTGCTGGTCAAAAGCAGCTTCAGCCTTCTCGATCAAACCCAGAACGTCGCCCATACCCAGGATCCGGGACGCAAGTCGGGCGGGATCGTATGCTTCCAAAGCGTCCAGCTTCTCTCCTGTACCGATAAACTTGATCGGGACTCCGGTTACTGATCGGATGGAGATGGCAGCACCGCCGCGCGAATCGCCGTCCATTTTTGTAAGCATCAAGCCCGTTATGGAAACGTTTTCGCGGAAGCCATGTGCGATGTTCAGCGCCTCCTGCCCAAGCATGGAATCAACGACCAGTAGTATCTCCACAGGGTTGATCTGGGCGGCCATGGATTTAAGTTCAGCCATCAATTCAGCGTCCAATTGGGAACGGCCGGCGGTGTCGATCAAGACTACGCCAAAGCCCCCTTTTTCTGCCTTCTCAAGCGCATGTTTTGCTAGAGCAGGGGGGGTAAGGGATGGATCAGCCTCTACTGGCACATCCAGGCGACTGCCCAACTGCTGCAATTGTTGGACGGCGGCAGGCCGGTAAGGATCGCCTGCCACCAGGAGTACCCGCTCCCCCCTGGACCGCAGAAGTCGCGCCAATTTTCCCGCAGCTGTCGTCTTTCCGGAACCCTGCAAACCCACCAGCATGACCGCCCGGGGCTTTGGCCCGGACAAGTTCAGTGGAGGCTTTTAACCACGCTGAAATGGACATCCGCTTCCAGTAGCGCCAGGCGCACTTCGCGAAGTGCGGCATCAACGTCTGCTTCGCTGAGTTTTCCCCGGCGGCGAAGCTGGTCAAAAACCTGATTGAGGCGTCCCGTAAGATTCTCGAACATGGTTTCCTTTGAGTTAGAGCGGGATTGTAGCGCGGACACGTTGGAGGGTCAAGCAAGGCTTATTCCGGGAGATTTCGGCCATGCTTGACAATCCCTGCCTATGCCGGTAAAATCATGCTCGCTTAACAACCAATCACTGGCCGAGATAGCTCAGTTGGTAGAGCACGCGACTGAAAATCGCGGTGTCC
>CAYMQX010000368.1:2540-3482 GCA_964392495.1 uncultured Anaerolineaceae bacterium | reverse complement strand
AGATGGTCATGGTGCTGGTGATGGTCATCACCTCCCTGCACATGCGCGGCCACCAGCACGGGCTGGGGGACATCTCGCTCGTCATCTCGGCGCACACCTTCGGCATGTATGCCTTTTCGATCCTCTCCGGGCGGCTCGTGGACCGCTGGGGGCGCGGCCCGGTCATCCTCACCGGCTCGGCGGTCCTGGTGCTGGCCTGCCTGGCCGCCACCCTCTCCCCGGATGTCCTCCCGCTGGGCGTGGCGCTCTTCCTGCTCGGCCTCGGCTGGAACTTCTGCTATGTGGGCGGCTCCACCCTGCTGGCAGACCAGCTTTCGCCGGGCGAACGCGCCCGCACGCAGGGTTTCAACGACCTGCTGGTGGGGCTGGCCTCGGCGCTCGGCAGCCTGCAGAGCGGCTTCATCTTTGCAGCCGTGGGCTATAACGTGATGGCCTTCGTGAGCGCCGGCATCGCCTTGATCCCCCTCACGGCCGCGGCCTTCTGGACCTTCCGGCAGGCGCGCAGCCCTCAGCCCGTGCAGGGCGACTAGCGTTCTGCGTAGATGACCGCCGTCTCGTCCCAATAGACGGGCTGCCAGCCCGCCGCCTCCAGGGCGGGAGAGAGCGCTTCCTGCGGGGGCAGGATCGCCCAGGTCACCTTATACTTGTCCAGCAGCGCCTGCCAGCCCGGTCCGGCGGAGATGATCTTCTCATACTCGCGCGTCAGGGCCTCTCCGTAGAAGTCGGTCTGCCCGTCAATGAAGACCTTCTGCTCCGGCCAGCCGCGCAGCAGCAGGTAGCCTCCCCAGGTGAAGTAATTAAATCCATTGCCTTCCTGCGGGTGGGCCTCCAGCCAGTCCGCCGCCGCCACGGGGAAGACCTGCGGATCGAAGGAATTGCCGCCCCGCGTGAGGTCCAGCGGGACATGCTGCGAGAAGAGCAGAGCCGCGGCCAGCACTCCCA
>CAYMQX010000368.1:0-2530 GCA_964392495.1 uncultured Anaerolineaceae bacterium | reverse complement strand
GGCCAGACAAAGCCCTTCAACTGCGACTCGATGTGCGCCAGCCCGCGCTCCAACCTTGCCAGGGAGCGGATCCTGCGGACCTGGGCCTGCAGCAGCCCGCCGTAGATGGGCGCGCTCAGGATGGCGAACAGGGGGATGTTGCGGGCGCTGTACAGTCCCATCACCGCCCACAGGGCGAGCGTCAGCGCGTGCCGCAGGCGCAGCGGTTTGCCGCCTGCCAGCGCAAAGAGACCCAGACCCAGCAGCAGCAGGAACGGCCAGGTGACGGGATGGTGAAAATCGGGTGGCAGGTATTCCTGCGTGTGGCTCACCAGGTAATTGTTCCCGATGTACCCCAGGCTGGTGGCCCACAGCCGCCAACCGGCCGGGTTGAGCAGGGTCGCCAGCAGCGAGGCCATCCCGATCATCAGCATCTGCAGACCCGGGGCTTCGGGCTGGCGCTTGTGTCCGAACTCCCAGGCCCATTCCACAAAGTAGATCCCCAGCATCACGAACCCGGCGATGAAGGCTCCGTGCGTATTGGCCCACAGCCACATCATCAGTGGGAAGACCCACAGGCGGCGGGTCCGCCCTTCGCGGAAGCTCTCCAGGCGGTAGGTCCACAGGGCGAGCAGCAGGAAGGTGAAGATATGCGGGCGGGCCAGCCAGTGCAGGCTGGAGGCGGCGGCCGCCAGCAGCACCGCCAGCAGCCCGGCCAGGCGGGAGGTCCCGCGCCGGACGGTCTCGCGGTAGGCCAGCAGGAAGGTTGAGGCGATGATGACCGCGGCCAGCAGCACATCTCCATCCAGCCCCAGCAGGCGGTAGGCCAGCGCCAGCAGCACCTGCGCGATCCACTCATGAGGCACGAGCGGTGCACCGGTCAGCGTGTGCGAGAATATATCGCTCAGGGGGATGCTGCGACTCTCGAGGATGTAATTGCCGACCGTGATATGCCGTCCCAAGTCCCCATCCTGGTTGAACATGCGCGGCCCGTAGAGGATCACCACGGCCATCAGGCTGAGGAAGAGGATGTCCTGCAGGCGCGGGAAGAGCAGGCTGATCAGACGGTTCTGTTTTTCCACCATGCGCGCATTATAAGGCCCGCCCCTCCGCCGAATAATTGCAGGGACACAATAAAAAACACCCCGGGCGGCTGCCCGGGGCGCTGGCTTTCACATGCAGGTTCATTCGGAGGTTGTGGAACTCTTCTCCGGCTTGGCGGCGGCTTCGCTCTTGCTCTCTTCCTTCTTCGGAGCGGCCTCCTTGCTCTCTTCCTTCCTGGAGCTGCGCGAGCCGCCCCCCGAAGCCGAGCGGTGGTCGGTGGCGTAGAACCCCGAACCCTTGAACACGATCCCGACCGGCGCGATCACCTTCTTCAGGGCTTTCTTGCGGCACTCCGGGCAGATCTTCAGCGGCTCATCCTGGAAGGACTGCTGGCGTTCGAACTGCACTCCGCAGTGCTCGCAGCGATAGGTGTAAATTGGCATTCGTACAGACTCCTTCTTGACTCTTACAGCGCAAAGAATTATAGCGCGCACCCCGACCCTCTGCAAGCCTTAAGACCCTGCATGTTATAATTTTCTTACAATTCCATCATCGTCCTGCGCGCCGGGGAGCCGCGACCGCTCCCCCAGGGAGAGTCTCATGCTGACGATCGAGATCGTTTACTGCGCGGTCTGACACTACGCCGGCCGGGCCGTGAGCCTGGCAGATGAGCTGCTCAAGGAATTCGAGAACGTCATCGACCGGCTGACCCTCATCCCCTCCGAGGGCGGGCGCTTCGAGGTCACGGTCAACGGTGAGCTGCTGTACTCGAAGCTGCAGACCCGGCGTCACGCCGAGCCGGGGGAGGTCCTGGGGCTGGTACGCGGGATGGTGGAACCCTGACATTGCGGAGGCAGGTTTGATGTCCAAAAAAGGACGCGTTTTCTCCGGCGCCCGTCCCACGGGCCGCCAGCACCTGGGCAATTACCTGGGGGCCATCCGAAACTATGTGGCCCTGCAGGACGACTTCGAGTGCATCTATTGCATCGCGGATATCCATGCCCTGACGACCGTGGAGACCACGGAGAACCTGAAACAGAACACGCTCGAGATGACCCTGGACTGGCTGGCTGCCGGTATCCGTCCGGAGGAATCCATCGTCTTCATCCAATCGCATGTCCCGCAGGTGATGGAACTGCATACCCTGCTCTCGATGGTCACCCCCATTGGCAAGCTGACCGACCTGCCCACCTTTAAAGAGAAGATCCGCCAGCAGCCCGAGAACGTGAACTACGGCCTGCTGGGTTATCCCGTCCTGATGACCGCCGATATCGTGCTTTACAAGGCCGACACCGTCCCGGTGGGTATTGACCAGGTCCCGCATGTGGAATTTGCCCGCGAGACGGTGCGCTCCTTCAACCACCGCTACCAAACCCAGGCGCTGCTCGAACCGCAGGCCAGGCACACCGAGGTGCTGAAGGTGCTGGGCATTGATGGCCGCGAGAAGATGAGCAAGAGTCTCAACAACCACATCGAGCTGGCCGCCACACCCGAGGAGACCACCCGG
>CAYMQX010000367.1:0-3496 GCA_964392495.1 uncultured Anaerolineaceae bacterium | reverse complement strand
GAAAATCGTAGATCTCGTACCAGATGCTCTTCTCGCTGCGGACCACGATGGTCTTCCGCACCCAGTGGGTGCTGCCGTAATACAGGCGGTAGCCGCGTTTTGCGTACACGGTGGCGTCCAGACGCGGGTCGCAGACCGGGATGGTGATCTCTCCGACCTGCCCGGATGCGGGGAGGCTGAAGACCGGCTTCTGGTAATGCGTCTCCACTGGCTGGACCCAGCCGGAGTAGGTGAATCCCTCGGCGATGCGGTACCAGACCTTGTTGTAGGGATTGCCTTCATCACCTTCCACCTGCTCAATGACGGGTTCCACCTGGTCGCGGTTGAAGAGACGCAGCTTTTTGGCATTGAAGGATGGCGAGTCGTAGAGCGGGATGCCGCTGATGGTCATCCGGCCCTGGGCGGGTGTGGGCGGAGGCTCAGGCTCCAGGCGCAGTTCGGGGAGCAGGAGTCCCAGCGCCCCGGCGCCGGAAAGTTTCAGGAAGTCGCGGCGCGTGAGATCAGAGAGAGGTCTCATGGTTGAGTGTATTTTTACCACGAAGAGGTTAAAGCTGTGAGAGAGGAAGTGCCTGCTGCCGGCCTCCAGCCCTGCGGTCAGCAACAGGTCAATCGTCGATCAATAACCGGGTGCCCATGGATTTATAGACATATTCCTCGTGGTCCGGGACGGCCGGCAGAGTCCAGCGGAAGAGCCATTTGGCGGCCTGCGGTGTGAGGTTCACGCAGCCGTGACTGCGCGGGTGTCCGAAGTCGTTGTGCCAGTAGGTTCCATGCAGGGAGATGCCGCTTTCGGTGAAATACATGACCCAGGGAACGCCGGGCAGGTCAAAGCCGCTGGCAGTGATATCCCCGGCGGCCATGTGACGGGTGGGACGCTTGTGATAGGTCACGAAGGCGCCTTTGGGGGTGTAATAGGTGCCGACCCGCAGGACTGCTCCGGTGGCGACGCGCGTGGTCAGGATGGGCGTATCGGCTTCATACGCGGTCAGGTATTGATCGTTGAGATGCACCTCGATGCGCTTGGCCTCGGGGGGCACATCGGGCGAGAGAGGCGCAAGTTCGTCCTCCGGGATCAGGCGCAGGTGTTCGCCGGGGACGTAGTACATCACCTTCCATTTGTCGTCCAGGATCTGGTACCAGATGCGGCCGTCCAGCGGATTGCGCAGCGCCGTCAGCACCCAGTGGACCGATTCGTAGTAGATGCGATAGCCCACCCCGGCATCCTTGCTCGGACCTTCCAGGGCATCCGTGTACGGCACGCTGACCTCTGCCAGTCGGCCCTGCAGACCGATATCTGCAAGGGGGCGGTTGAGTAGGGTACGGACCGGCTGGATGTTGCCGCTGTAGGCAAAGCCCTCCGGGCCGACCCGGTACCAGATGCGGTTATAGGCTTCCACATCCTCCTCGTCGATGGTGACATCCGTAATGGGGAGGATGAGGTCGCGCCAGTACATCTTGACACGCTGCGCGTTGAATGTGGGCCGATCATAGACCCATAGGGTCTTGGAGGTGACGCGCCCGCGCAGATCGGTGGGAAAGGAGTCCAACTCCCACCCGGATGGGAAGCCCGGCGCGAACAATCCACCCAGGCCGGCGCCGCCCAGTTTGAGAAAATCGCGGCGCGTCAGTTTCTTCATCCTGCGGTCACACAGGCCGCCTCAACCGGCGAGGCGGCCGTACCTCCTAATAATGCACGTTGACCGTGGTCCCGACCACGGCGAAATCGTAGAGCCAGGCCGCGTCAGGGATGCTCAGGTTAACGCAGCCATGGCTCATGGGCGTGCCAAAATTGTTGTGCCAGTAGGTGCCGTGCAGTCCGTAGCCCTTGTAGAAGTACATGGTGTACGGCACGTTGGGCAGATAATACCCCGGGCCGGTCATGGTGGTGGAACGCAGCTTGATCCAGATCTTGTAGGTTCCGGTCACAGTGGGCGTTTGCCAGGTGCCGGTGGAGACAACAAAGGAGTTCATCAGCGTCTCACCCTCATAGGCGTACACGCGCTGCTGGGAGAGATCGACATCGATCCAGCGCTCACCGTAGACCGCGGCCGCAATGGAAGATGACGGCTGGGCCGTGGGTGCGAACTCGGAGGTGGGGGTATCCTCCACGATCACCGCCTGTATGTCTCCGAGGGTTGCGGTGGCCTCCGGCGTGGCAGTGGATTCGGGTGTGGCGCTGGCCTCGGGGGTCGAGGTGGACTCGGGGGTGGGCGTCCCGGTGGGGGCGAGGGTTGGTGCCGGTGTGGATGTTTCCGTGGGGATGGCGAAAGTGGGGGTGTAGGTGGGCTTGGGCAGGTCAGCCTGTGCCCAGGATTGCCGTGGTTGGGAAACAGGGGCGGCCTCGCGCGGGGCGCCCAGGCTGTGTATGGCCGCAAGTGCAGGCGTGCGCAGGGCGGTGAGGGCTGCCACCAATACGACCATGCAGCCGAGCATCAGGAGCAGCGCCGGGAGCAGCAGGTTCGGTTTTTTCTTTGCCGTGTGTGTGGGCGCGGCCGCCGCCGCTGCCGCCGAGGCGGCCGGCGGAGGTGCTGCCTGCAAGCGCTGCATGGCCCACTGCATCCCACGGCGGGCGCGGGCGCTATCGGGGTTGACCTCCAGAGCGCGCTTGATGTAATTGACGCTGGCCTGCGGGCTGGCCACCGCCGCCAGGATCAGCCAGGGGTCTTCGGATTGGGGCGCGCGGCGCGCGGCCTCCTGTCCCCATTTGAGTGCTGCATTGCGGTCACCGCGCCGCAGAGCCTCGCGCGCCTGCTCTATGGCTCTGCGGGATTCAAGAAATGCATTGTCCATGGTCCATTCCCTCAATTGGAGCAGATAACCAAATCAGCGCCTTGAAAAATAATGGAACGCAGGCCGCTGTGGAGGCTCCCTTCCTTACCATTGAATGTCGACGGGCGTACCATAATCCGCCCAGTCGTATAACAGACTCGATTCATAGGTCCCGAGCACAACGCAGCCATAAGAGATGGGGCGGCCGAGGAAGCCTTCCCACAGGATGCCGCCGTTGGGCAGGATGGGCAGGGCATGGATACCGTTTTCCAGGCCTGCCGACCAGTATATCCCCAGCCAGTTCGGCATCCAGATGTCCCAGGTGGAGCCGTAGGCGTTGGGGATCTTGCTCTGCACCGCGAAGCTGCCGGCGCGGGTGGAATTGTTCATGCCCGTGGAAGCAGTAAAGCTGTAGATCAGGCCGCCGTCCTCGTACACATACATGTGCTGTTCCGAAATATCAACCAGGATGTATTTATTCCCCGGGTACGGGGCGGGGGCGGCATCTCCGTTTGTCTGCGTATCGACTGCAGGCAGTGAGGACTCATCCACGATGACCGCAGAGATCAGCGCGGGGGGCACGGCGGGCGCGGCTTCCGTCGCGGTGGGCGCGGGCGCGGGTGCGGGTTCCTCCGGCAGGCTCACCATCACGGTGGGTATGGCAGGAGGAATGTAGGCTGGCTTGGCCAGCCCGGCGCGCGCCCAGAACCGTGGGGCAGCCCGCTGC
>CAYMQX010000366.1:0-3507 GCA_964392495.1 uncultured Anaerolineaceae bacterium | reverse complement strand
TAAGGCAAGGGTCTGCAAAACCCTCACCACGGGTTCGAATCCCGTCGACGCCTCTAGAGCGGCCCGCAGGTCGCTTTTTGATTATGTGGGGGTATTTCATCTCGTGAAATATTGTTTTTCGTTGAGACCGTTGGGATGAATTGAAATGTAATTCAAAGGTTTTATTTCTGGTTCCTGATTAGAATTTTACCTGATATGAGAAGACCACGACTCCCGGCTGCCATTTACATTACACTGCTCGCTGTGTGCCTGGGAGCAGCTTGTATTGCACTATTTTATTATATTCTGCCCGCCAATGTCCATTCCCCCAGGATCCTGAAACTTCTCGCGGATTATGGCGGCTGGATCACTGTCGCGATCATGGGGTCGGGTATGTATTTGCTGCTTCGGCAGGAGGGCAAACAAGGGATCAAAATCGGAGGGGATAATCACGCCGCCCTCGACCATATGTCTGAAGGATTCTTTCAAGTTACCCCTGAGGGGAAACTGATACAGGTAAACAGTGCTATGGCGCATATCTTCGGGTATGCCTCGCCCCAGGAGATGACGAGGGTCGTGGCAAATATTGCTTCCATAGTCTATGCCGAGGCAGAAACCCGCCAACCCCTCCTTGAATTACTCAAAGAACAGGATGAGATCGACCATTTTGAGCCGCTGGCGCGCCGCAAAGACGGCACCACCTTTCAGGCCCATGTGAGCGTTTACCAGGTCCGCGGGGAAGACACTGAGATCCGGTATGTGGAAGGATTTCTCCATGAGATGAGCCCGAAAAACGCCCTCGGAGAATCATCCCATACAGGCGATGGAATCCTTCGGGATTTATACGAAAATAATCCCCTCATGCTGGTGACGCTGGACGAGCAGAGTTCGATACTTGCCATTAATCGCAGCATGCAGGAATTCCTGGGCGGACAGGCCCCAGACCTGGTAGGAAAACGGTTCCTGGATTTTATCAATGTAGCAGACCACGAAGCTGTTCTTGCACATCTGCACGAAGCCATCGCCAACCCCGGACAAACCAATCATCTTGAATATCGCATCACAAGCCGGCAGGGGGTCACGCTGTGGGTGGAGAGTGGTGCTCGCGTCTTCACCGACCCGCACCTCCCGGATCGCGTCCTGGTGGTCTGCAATGATATTACTGAAAAGCGAATGACCAGGACCAGCCTAAAAATGGCTGAGGCCCGTTACCGCGCCCTGGTGGAACAAATGCCAGCAGCGCCTTATACTGAACTGATTGAGCAAAAGAGAACCACACAGGTCTACATAAGCCCTCAGATAGAAAAGATGACCGGTTATTCCCCTCAAGAATGGCTGGCAGATCCGGATATCTGGGCTGCCGCAATCCACCCGGATGATCGCCAACGGGTACTGGATGTGGACCGACAGACCAACGAAACACTCACCCCCTACAATATTGAGTATCGTTTTATCGGCAAGGATGGTCGGATTGTTTGGCTGAGGGATCAAGCCGTTCCGGTCTGGGATGAACAAGGCACCCCCCTCTACTGGCAGGGAATTCTCCTGGATATTTCTGCTGAACGGCAGGCACGTCAAGCATTGCGCGAGACCGAGCATTCCTACCGTGGATTATTCGATTCCGTGCAGGATGCCATCTATATTCAGGATAATAACGGGGTCTTTCTGGATGTCAACGAGGGCGCAACCCGGATGTACGGATATTCCCGGGAGGACTTGATCGGAAAATCACCTGAAGATGTAGCTGCTCCGGGAAGAAATGACATGGCCGCCATCGCTCATCACCTGGAACTGGCTCTACAGGGAAAGCCTCAGCAGTTCGAATTTTGGGGCCGCCGAAAAAATGGGGAGGTATTCCCCAAAAATGTAAGGGTATCCCGCGCCTCCCACTTCGGTCAGGAAGCATTGATCGCCTTCGCGGAGGATATTACAGACCGAAAGCAGGTTGAGCAAACCTTGAAAGCGGCAGAGGCACGTTATCGCGCCCTGGTTGAAAATGTGCCGGCGATTGTATATTCATTGACAACCGATAACGGGAAACCAGTTTACGTTAGTCCACGCATTGAGGAGCTTACCGGTTATCCCAGTGACGATTTCCTCAAGGGCACGGGCTTGTGGGCACGGATTATTCACCCCGAAGACCTCGAACGCGTTCAGGAAGAGACGAAACGCAGCAGGGCCACCGGCCGACCATTCACATCCGAATATCGCATGATCCACCGGGATGGCCATATTATCTGGATCCATGACCATGCACAGATAATTCCAGGGTCGGATACCACTCCCTCCTACTTTCAGGGAGTCCTGGTCGAGATCACATGGCAGCGTGAAGCCGAGGCCGCGGTTCTTCAAAGCGAGGAACGCTTTAGCAAGGTCTTTCTGACCAGCCCGATTCCAACCTGCATTTCCACATGGGATGAGGGGAGGATGATCGATGCCAACCCCGCCTTTTGGGCTCTGAGTGGATATTCGCCCGAGGATCTCCTTGGCCGTTCAGTTCTGGAATTGGATTCCAACACTACCGAAAAGCACCTGCTCTTCCTGGAGAAGCTCGAACGCGAAAGATCGCTTAGAAATATCGAGGACATTTTCATTCGCAATTCAGGTGAAATACTGGATGTTTCGGTCTATTACGAGATCATCTATCTGAATGACCAGCGGTGCATACTCACGATGTTCCATAATATTACGGAACAGAAAAAAAACCGCGAGATCATCGAGCGCAGGGAGGCGATCCTGGATACCATCGCCTTCGCTGCCGATGAATTCCTGAAATCAGCCGATTGGACCTCGAATATTCAACCGATACTGGCCAGGCTTGGATTGGCAGCAGAGGCCAGCCGTGTATATATTTTCCAGAAAACCGCGGGAGAAGGTCCCGAGTCCGTCCTAACCCAGCTCTTTGAATGGTGTGCGGATGGGATTCAGACCATGATCGATGACCCGCTGCTAAGGGATTTCAATCTGGCCGATCAGGGACTTAAGAGATGGGGCGAATTACTTTCCCGCAACCAACCCATCATTGCAATTACCCGCCATCTTCCGTTGGAAGAACAGCCTGAATTCCTCCGGGAGAAGATCCTTTCCATCATCATTGTCCCCATCATGATCGGGGAGCGGTGGTGGGGCATCATCGGCCTCGATGATTGTTCCCGCGAGCGCGTCTGGACCCACAGCGAAGTTGAAACTCTGCGCACCGCTGCCAACATTCTGAGCAGCGCCATCCAGCGTGAACAAGCCCATACTGCCGCTTCCCGCCAGTTAAAGGAATTGACCATGCTGCACTCAGCAGCAGTCACCAATGCAAATCTCACCGACAGGGATGAGTTGATCAACGCGATAACAGAGATTATTTTCAATACCCTCCAACCAGACAACTGCGGAGTGCTGCTGATTGATGAGCCCTCCCAGACCTTGCTGCCGCACGATTCCTATCGTGGTGGTGTCAAATCAAAATTGTTGGAAAATACCGGTATCGGGGCGGGAATCGCCGGCCTGACCTGCGGCATCTATCTGCAGCGCAGCGGC
>CAYMQX010000365.1:0-3521 GCA_964392495.1 uncultured Anaerolineaceae bacterium | reverse complement strand
CCCTCCATGAAGTTCCTGAGCTTCGGAGCGGGCGCCATCGGCACCTATATCGGTGGCAGCCTGTCCCTGGCCGGGCATGAAGTCGTATTCCTCGAACAGCCCGCGGTGGTGGAACGCCTGCGCGAGCGCGGCCTGCGCCTCGACCTGAGCGCCGATGACCGCCTGCCGCACGGCGAGGGCCGCGAGGCCCCCGCCGCCTTTGTGGTGCCCCCGGCCTCCTTCCGCATCGCCGCCTCGCTGGAGGAGGCCCTGCTCTATGGACCCTTCGACGTGGGGCTGTTCGCCCTCAAGTCCTACGATACCCAGGCCGCCCTCGAGACCCTCCGCCCGCACGCCGGGAAGGTCCCGCCGCTGCTCTGCCTCTCCAACGGTGTGGATAACGAGCCGCTCATCGCTGCGGCGCTGGGCGCACCGCGCGTCATCGCCGGGACAGTGACGAGCGCCGTGGGGAGGCGCGCCGCCGGGGATATTGTGCTGGAGAAGCTGCGCGGCATGGGCGTGGCCGCCGGGCACCCGCTCTCTGCAGGCCTGGCCGCGGCGCTGGAGGCCGCCCGCCTGAACTGCCGCCTGTTCCCCGACGCCGCCTCGATGAAGTGGTCCAAGCTGCTCACCAACCTGCTCGCCAACCCCGCCTCCGCCATCCTGGATATGACCGCCGCGCAGGTCTTCGCCGACCGCCGCCTCTACCGCCTGGAGATCGCCGTGCTGCGCGAGTGCCTGGCGGTGATGGAGGCCCAGGGCATCGCGGTGGTGGACCTGCCCGGCACGCCCGTCCGCGCGCTGGCGTTGGCCGCACGTCTGCCGCTCTGGCTCTCCAAGCCGCTGCTGGCGCGCGCCGCGGGCGCCGGGCGCGGCGGCAAGATGCCCTCCTTCCACATTGACCTGCACGCCGGGCGCGGCCAGAGCGAGGTGGATTACCTGCACGGCGCGGTGGTCCGCGCTGGAAGGAACCTGGGCATCCCCACACCCGTCAATACCCTCTTCACCGAAACCCTGCTGGCCCTCACCCGCGGCGAGCTGCCGCTGGAGGAGTTCGCCGGGCAGCCGGAAAAATTGCTCGCCAGGATGGAGTGATGCGACGCCTGCCCGTGATCGTGCTTCTGCTGCTCCCGCTGCTGGCGGCCTGCCAGGCGGCCCCCTGTGAGCGCCCCCTGGCCGGGGGTTATTCCCGCCATGAGGCGCAGCCCGGGGGCCTGAACCTGCGCTTCGATTACCCCTCCGGTTGGCGCGCGAGTGAGGCCCGCCTGGAGCAGCCGGACCCCTCCGGCGAAGGCCTGCGCGCGCTGGTGGAGTTCTACCAGGCGCCCATCGAAAAATATCCGCACATCTACAGCGGGGGGCAGATCCTGAGCGGGCAGGAATGGGGCAGCCCCTTCCCGGGGCGCGCCGTGCGCATCTCCAACCGCGAGCTCCGGTTGGGAGGCCAGCCCGGGCTGACGGTCTCCTTCGATTTCGAGGACCCGCTCACCCTGGCGGACGGCACCAGCCCGGTCCGCGAGTGGGGCTATATGCAGTTCACCTTCCTGCCTGTGGGCGCCGGCATGTACGACATCCGCTTCTATGCCTCCGACCTGGGACAGGAGAAGCAGATCCGCAGGGAGTTCGACCGGCTGGTGGATGGTATCTGTGTCCCATCCCCCCAGGGAGGCAGCGATGACTGAGACCCAAATCTCCGGCGGCGTTTTCCGCTTCCAGGAGCCGCGCCCCGATGTGGAGCTGCACCTGCCCGACGGGCGCATCCTGGCCGGACCGCGCCGCGCAAAGGTGGGCGATTTCTTCAAGGTGCTGGAACCCGAATCGCCCATCGTGGCCGCCATCGTCAACGGCGAGCTGCGCGAGCTGACCTACCCCATCGAGATGGACGCCCGCGCCGCGCCCATCGACCTGGGCAGCCCCGACGGCGCACGCATCTACCGCCGCTCGCTCACCTTCCTGCTGGAGATGGTCTTTGCCGAGCTGCTCCCCCGGGCCAGGCTGACCATCGATCACTCGGTATCCTTCGGCGGCTACTACGGGCAGGTCACCAAACACGCCCCCCTGACGAAGGAGGAGCTGGGCGCGGTCAAGACCCGCATGAAGGAGCTGGTGGAGGCCGACCTGCCCTTCGAGCGCACCGTGCTGCCGCTGGAGGAGGCCGTCAAGTTCTTCAAGTCCATGGGCTATGAGGACAAGGTCCACCTCTTCGCGCACCGCAAAAAGGATTATGTCACCCTGTACCGCTTCCGCGGCCGCATGGACTACCACCACGGCTACATGGTGCCCTCCACCGGCTACCTGAAGTGGTTCGACCTGTATCCCACGGGCGGGGGCTTCACCCTGCGCTTCCCGCGCCACAGCCAACCCACCGAACTGGTGCCCGTCCCCGAATACCCCAAGCTGCTGAAGGCCTTCCGCCAGTATGGCGACTGGCTGACGCGCCTGGGCATTGACAACGTGGGCTCGCTGAACGACGCCATCCAGGCCGGGCGCGGCAGCGAGATCGTGCTGGTCTCGGAGGCCTTCCACGAGCAGCATCTGAGCGAGATCGCCCGCCAGATCGCGGCGCGCCGCGACCAGATCCACATTGTGCTGATCGCCGGGCCTTCCTCCTCCGGCAAGACCACCTTCTCGCGGCGCCTCTCCGTCCAACTGCTGGCGCTCGGCATCTCACCCTTCCCGCTGGAACTGGACAACTACTTCGTGGACCGCGAGGATACGCCCTTCGGCTCCGACGGTCAGCGCGATTACGAGACGATCGAGGCGCTTAACATCCAACTGCTGGCCGAGAACCTGCAAAGCCTGATCCAGGGCGAGAAGGTCCAACTGCCGCGCTACAACTTTAAATCCGGGAAGGGCGAGCCGGGCGAGATCATCCAACTGCGCCGCGGGCAGATGCTCATCCTGGAGGGCATCCACGGGATGAACCCGCGCCTGATCCCCGACGCGCTGCAGGGCGGCGCCTACCGCATCTACGTCTCTGCGCTGACGCAGGTCAACCTCGACCGGCACAACCGCGTCTCGACCACCGACACGCGCCTGCTGCGCCGCATCGTGCGCGACGCCCGCGAGCGCGGCTACAACGCCGCGCAGACCATCAGCCGCTGGGAGGCTGTGCGCGAGGGCGAGAAGAAGCACATCTTCCCCTACCAGGAAAACTCGGACGTGATCTTTAACTCCGCCCTGTCCTACGAGATGGCCGCCCTCAAGCCCCTGGCCGAGCCGCTCCTGCGCCAGGTGCAGTTCGGCACGCCGGAATACATCGAGGCCAAGCGCCTGCTGGCCTTCCTGGAGTGGTTCCTGCCGCTGGAGGCGGACCCGAACCCCGAAAACTCGCTGCTGCGCGAGTTCTTGGGCGGCTCCATCCTTAAGGATTTCCGCGTCTGGAAGGAAAGCCGGAGGTAGGGGAAGCTGCCCCTGCATTTCCACATGTTGGAAACGCCGGTAGTGACGGCTTCAGCCGTCCGCCTTCGGCATCCGCGGCTCTTGGCGTTCGCACAAGTTGATTAAGACCCCAAAGGTCTGCGTGGCAATCGAGGACGACC
>CAYMQX010000364.1:0-3524 GCA_964392495.1 uncultured Anaerolineaceae bacterium | reverse complement strand
GGGGTAATCCCGGCCAAACCCTCAATTAAACGGCGGCACGCACCGGCTGATGCCGGTGCGCGCCCGGTCAAGCATGGTCTGAGTGTTGGCCCGGTCAGCCCGGGCGCGGCAGGGTCAGATCAATTCCCCGCGTTCGAACATGTAGCCCACGCCATGCACGGACTGGATGTAGCGGGGGTTCCTGGGATCCTTCTCGATCTTGCCGCGCAGGTGGGAGACATAGACGTGGACGAAGTTGGAGCTGCCCCGGTATTCATCGCCCCACACATTCTGGAGGATCTGGTCATAGGTGAGGGTCTTGCCCGCGTTCTGCTGCAAAAAGAGCAGCAGACGGAATTCGATGGGCGTACATTTGACAGGCTTGCCCTTGATCAGGATCTGGTGCTTGTCGATGTCGATCTCGAGGTGGCCGTCGTTGTAGCGCATTTCCGAAAGCCGGGCGTCGCCGCTGCGACGCAGCAGGGCTTCGGCGCGGCTGAGCAGTACCTCGGGGTTGAAGGGCTTGGAGAGGTAATCGTCGGCGCCGGACTTGAAGCCCTGCAGGAGGTTCTGGTCGTGGTTGAGGGCGCTGATCATCATCAACGGGATGCTGGAGACCTGGCGGATCTTCTGGCAGACTTCATAGCCATCTGCGCCGGGCATCATGACATCCAGGATGACCAGGTTGGGGCGGTGGGTGATGAGCTTGCCGACGCCCTCCCAGCCGTCCTGGGCGGTGATGACCTGGGCCCCGGCACGCCGGAAGATCAGGCTGGTGAGCTGGACGAGGTCCGTGTCATCGTCGATGATGAGGATCTTTTTGCCATGCATAAAGGGGTTTTCCATATACCTTCTACCGCTCGCCTAACAATTAAATATATTTCTGCACAGGATCGTGGGCCGATTTTCCAATGAGAAGCAAAGTACATTATGCGGCACCATGTAAATAAGAGAAAAATACTCCATATAGAAAATCTTAAGAATATTATAACCGCCCTGCCGGGGGTTTGTATTCCCCCAAAGGGGGCTAAAGGCCTGGAAACCAGCGTACAAATGCATGGAAAAACTGTAAGAGCACATTAAGAGATATTCAAGAAAATCTTAAGAACCGGTCAGTAGAATTTGAAATCATCGTTAAGAGCCATTTAACGATCGATTTTATCCAATTGAGGCAGTTTATTGGAGAATTTGGCGGTTATTTTATGACGATCTCCCGGATTGTTCGCTCCTCAAGCTTCAGCTTTGATATTGCAGGATAGTTTGCCTTCAGCCTGAGCGCCCCGGCGCACCCAGGCGGATTTGGTATTAAGGGCCCGCCGGTTCACAGCGGTCCATGACAGCGGAACGGAAGCCGGGGAGCTTCCCCGCACAGGTGGAAAACAAAAGGTCCTTGATGAGATGCCTGCGGGGGGCACTCCAGGACCTGTAAGAGGGGGCTGAAACAGGTGAGCCCAATGCGACCATGTCGCAATGGCGGAGCACGCCTGGGGGGCGGGGGATCATCCGATCCAAAAGCAAGGAGACCCGCATGAAAATCAAACAAGAATCCAACCGTCCACTTATTTCCGTCCTGCTCAGTATTGTCATCATTCTGGGCTCGCTATCCTTCCCGGGCGTCACGCGATCCCTGGCCCAGGAAGAGGGGGCCTTTATCGACGTAGAGCAAACCATGGAAGCCCAGGATACAGGCATTGCGGAACCCATGGGGCTGGCGTATTCCAGCCGCCTGAAATCCTTCTACGTGAGCGATGCACGTCAATGGCGGAACTCAGCCGAATCGATGGACCTTGTGCAGTTGACCGCCCGGGCGGACCGACCGGGATCGGCGCGCCTGGCGGCGGCAATCGAAAATCCCCTTAACATGGCTTTCGACAACCGTTCCAACCGCCTGCTTGTGCTCCAGCCGCGGTCGGGGCAGTTGATCCAGATCGGCGCGGATGCGACCGGAAGCATCAAGGGCCGCGGCCTGGAACGGCTGAACGTGAGGCGCTTTGGTGTGAGAGATCCGCAGGGCCTGACCGTGGACCCTGCAAGCGGGATGCTCTATATCCTGGACGCCTCCGGCCCCAAGCTGCTGCGCATTTCGCCTCTTGCAGGCTCCCGGCTGGCGGACGGAGCGGTCACATCCATCGACCTGAGCGGTACCGGAATGACCTCGCCGCGAGGCATCGCCATCGATCCCTCCACTTCGCATCTGCATGTGTTCAGCCCGGGCCAGAACCGGCTGTTCGAACTGGCCACGGATGGGAGCCTGGTCGCGACCCGGGACCTGGCGTCCTTCGGCCTGCAAAACCCGGCCGGCATGGTCTTTGCGCCCAGCGGCGACCAGACGGACGATCCTTCGATCCAGAGCCTGTATGTTGCGGACAGCGGCGCTCCCGATGATCCGCAATCGACTGGCCAGATCGTGGAATTCACGCTGACGCCCAATACCGCGCTGCCCCCGGGAACCCAACTGCTCCCGACCAGCCTGGTGAATATCATCGATACCTCCAAGTCCGCCTGGAATCCCTCGGCCCCCGATCCCGCGGGGGTGGATTACTGGCCCCTGACCGGGAGGCTGTTCATCACCGACAGCGAAGTGGAAGAGATGCCCATCTATTTCCAGGGCAAGAACGTCTTTCAGTCCAGCACCAGCGGGACCCTGGAGTCGACATGCAGCACCCTCTCCTACACCAGCGAACCCACCGGCGTAGCGATCAATCCCAACAACAACCACATCTTCATCTCGGACGACGCCCCCAAGGATAAGGTCTACGAGATCAGCCTGGGGCCGGACGGCCAGTACTGCACCGGAGATGATTCGGTCACTACCACCCTGGTCAATGCCCTGTACGGCGCCACGGATGCGGAGGATGTGGCCTACGGCGACAACCGTCTCTTTATCGGCGGCGGGGGGGATGCCGAGGTCTTTGTCATTCCGCTGGGTGCGGACGGCGAGCTGGGCGGGGGAGATGACGGCCCCATGACCCACTTCGATACGCAATCGCTGGGGTTCAACGACCTGGAAGGCATTACCTACAACCCGGCCAACAACAGCCTTTACATCCTCAGCGCCAAGGCCACCGACCGCTACATGGGAGAGGTGACATTCACCGGCACGCTGCTGCGTGCGTATGACCTGTCATTGATGGGCAGCGCCGGGAATATCCGCTCGGATGTTGCCATTGCGCCAGGCAGCCAGAACCCCTCCGTTCAGAATATCTACATCGTCAGCCGCGGTGTGGATAACGATAACAACCGGCAGGAGAACGATGGCCGGGTCTGGGAGATCCATCTCTCCGGTTCAGGCGGAGCGACCAACACCCCCACTTCGACACCCACCATTACGCCCACACCCACGGATACCCCGACACCCACCATTACACTCACGCCCACGGATACCGGAACCCCGACCGACACCCCTACGGCCTCGAATACCCCCAGTATTACGTTCACGCCCACGGATACTCCCACGCCCACAGCGACCCAGGAGGGATCCACTTCCAGTTATTACCTCTCGCTGGCGGCCAACCAGACGGTGGGAGGAGTGAGTTCGGCGGATG
>CAYMQX010000363.1:0-3550 GCA_964392495.1 uncultured Anaerolineaceae bacterium | reverse complement strand
TTTTTCAAAAATCAGTAAGAAGGACTTCCAGCGTGCGGGTGTTCTCACTGAGGCGCTGAGCCAGCAGGCGCACCATCCATTGGTGGAGGGATGCGGCAAGTTCCGGGGATTCGACCTGCATGCGGCGCAGGGAGGTTCTGGAAAGCCGGTACACCACGCTGGGTTTGGAGGTCACGACCGTGGCAGTGCGGATATCTCCCAGATACATGCCGATCTCGCCAATCACGGTGCCGGCGCTCATGCTGCGAAGCCGCATGGCCTGGCCCTTTTCCATGATCAAGCGGGTGGTCACCTGGCCGGAATCCAGAAAATACATGGCCTCGGGCGGATCTCCCTGATTGATCAGGATGTGGTCCTGCTCCAACTCCACGCGCTCCAGATACTTCATGAAGCCATCGATCTGCTCGGGGCTGGGAAAGGCCTTTTTCAACTGGGCTTGGAGCGAGGCGGCCTGGGTGACCAGCGAAGAGGCTTCACCGGCCAACAGGCTGTCTTCGCACCATTCCATGCCGTAATCGAGGTCCGGCAGGACATGGAAGAACGGGTTCCCTGCCTGCACAAGGCCGCCCTGGCGCAGCCTGTTCAGGATGCCGGGGCTCACATCTGCGAACACCAGGTGTACCTGATGAGCTTCCGCCAACTGCTGCATGCGCACAAAACCGAGCACAGCGGAGGAATCGAGGGCGGCCACGCGGTGGAAATCGAGCAGGATGTATTGGAGGGGAGGCTGAGCAGGATCATTGAGGCGCAAACGGATGCGGTTCAAGAGGCCCTGGGTGGTGCCGAAGAAAAGGTAGCCCTGCAGGCGCAGCACGTGGATCCGCCCCCCGGACTCGCGCAGCAGTTGGCGATGTTCGCCGGGGCGCTCCATATTGCTCTGGTAGGTGGCACCGGTGAGGGTATCCTTCACAAAGTCCACGCGGCTGTAGTTGACCGCGAAGAGCACGACCGCGATGATGATCCCGGCGCCCACGCCCTGCAGAAAGCCTACCGCTCCCACGATGATCAGGATGAGCAGCACCAGGAAGTAATCCATGCGAGGCAGGCGGCGCCAGGCGTCATAGACCCACTCGGTGAGGAAGGACAGGCCCAGGTAGAGAAGCAGGCCGCCGATGACGGCCTTGGGGACGAAGGCGAGCAGGGAGGCGCCAAAGAACAGGGCCGCCCCGTTCATCAGTGCGACGAGGAGAGCCGTGAGACGGCTGGGGGCGCTCATCTGGTAGGCCAGGGCCGAGGTGCTGATGGCCTGGTAACCCACGGGGCTGCCGCCGAGACCGGCGAGGAGATTGCCGACCCCGGCTGCAACCAGCTCACGATCCAGATCAATATCTTTTCGGACGGCAAGTTCGAGTGCGCTGGAGTTGAGCAGCAGCGCGATGGCGCTGAGCATCAGGATGGAGACCAGCTTCCCCGCCTGTGTGAAGAGCACACCCCAATCCACAAAGGCGAACTGCGAGGGCTGGAGCGGCCTCCACAGCGATTGCGCAGGGAAGGGCCCGAGCAGGAGCCCGCGAGCGGCGGCCTCGGCCACCGGGAGGCGCAGGAGGAAAATGACAACGTAGAAGAGCAGGCTGGCACCCAGGAGCAGGCCCACCATTAATAAAGGGTGCTGGAAACGCCGCAGGAGAAGAAGGAGAAGCAGCGCAAGGACCGCGCCGGGCAGCCATTGGATAAGTATGCCGCTTTCGAACAGGCGCGGCAGGTCGGACACGCGCATCGGGAGACCGCTCAGGACGATCATGGCGCCCTGGGCGAGGAGCCAACCCGTCCCGGCCAGGAATCCGCCCACCACAGGGTAGGGGACGAAGCGTACAAAGCTGCTGAGGCCAAAGCGTCCAACGATGATAAAGAGCAGGCCTGCGAGGATGGTGGTGAAGGAGATGGCCGCAACGACGGTGAAATAGAGCTGGTTCGGGGCGGCGCCGGGGGGCATGAGGGCGACGATGGCCGCGGCAGCCAGGGCGAAGATGGCGGCGGGGCTATCCTGCACAACGGGGATGGCTGCAGGAAGAGAATTGAGGAAAGCCACCGCCAGGCCGATCACCATGCCGCCGAAAAGCGCCAGCCCAATGCCGTCGGCCACGAAGGGGGAAAGGCGGCCTGAAAAGATCAGGGTCGCCAGGGAGGTGCAGAAGAACACCTCGGAGATTCCGATCACGAGCCCGGCGGTCAGGTTGGGGAACAGGGGGCGGGGATTAAAGTCCCGGAAAAAGCGCTGGAACTTCATACTCACCTCTAAAGCGAAAGGAACAGAAGAAACCGATAAAAACTTGCGCGAGTATATCCTACTCTGCGGCCTCCAGCTGCTCACGGACCTCGTAATGCTGTGAGCGCTCATCGAAGCGCTTCAGCAGGAGCCGGGCCCTGGGAGGCACGACCGCGGCCCCGTAGTCCTCTCCGGCGAACTCGCGCACCGCTTCCAGCGAATCGAACCACATGATGGTGATGAACTCCACCTCGGCCTCGAGCGGCCTGCGGAATAACTGGATCTCACGAAAGCCGCGGATGTTCCGTCCACGGATGCCGGTGAAGATCTCCTCCTTCAACAGGCTTTCATAGGCATCCGCATTTTCCGGTGCAGTGTATCCATGCTAGATCCGTCCGATCATCGTGCGCCTCGCCTTCATCAAGAGCTTAATGTTTCAATATCCAGAGAATGCGGTCATACGAGAGGATGTAATGCAGGAGGGTCACACCGCCAAAGACCCACCCGGCGGTGACCGCTCCGCTCGCTTTGCTCGCGAAAAAGGCCCAGGTCGCCGCGCCGAAGAGAAGAGCTTCCAGAAGCAGGCGGACCCATCCCGGCACGGGGACCAGGGCCCTGCCGTTCGCGCTGGAATCCTCGGGGATGCGAAACGTTCCCCACAGGACAGCCGCCAGGAAGGGAAGGCCGATTACCCACAGGTAACGTATGGCGCCCTGATGCTGCGTCCAGCCCCAGAGGCCAAGAGCGTACAACATGACCAGCTCGAGGAGGAAGCGCAATCCAAGGTTGAGGGGGTTCCGGCTCATTCCCTACTTTCCATCTTTTTTCGAGGATCCCTGATATTTTGCCCAGAAGCGCGCCAGCCGGAAGAGGAGCGGTCCCAAAAGGAAGGCAGTGATAAGGAAGATCGCCAGCAGTTCCTCCCAGCCGATGGCGAAGACCGGGCGGCAGGCAAGGCCTGCGAACAGGAGCAGACCCACAGCAATTTGAAAGCGGCTCATCCGGTGATGATCTCCTTGACGCGGCCCACCTGCCCGTCCACCAGCCGCACCTTGATGCCGTGCGGGTGCGTGGGCGATTTCGTCAATATATCCTTCACGATGCCCCTGGTGAGCCTGCCGGTGGCCTGGTCCTTCTTTAGTACGATGAGCACCTGAAGGCCGGGTTTGACATTGGAGCGGAGGGTGCCATCCATGTGCTAAGCCAGCAGCCCGCGCGCAAAGGTCAGGAAGGCCTGCACATCCTCGAAGTTGGTGACCATGCCGACCGAGATGCGCACCGCGCCGCTGGACTTGCCGTCGATGCAGACGCGGAAGTCGTCGAGCGAGAGGCGCTGGCTGTGGG
>CAYMQX010000362.1:0-3595 GCA_964392495.1 uncultured Anaerolineaceae bacterium | reverse complement strand
GGTCTTGCAAGGCCGCCTTTAGTCGGCCCTCCCGGGGCAAAGCGGCCTGATGCTTGTGATCGGGGCTATCACCATGCCCCTTGCAAAGCTGCTGCCTTTTCTGATCGGGCTGCTGGCCGATACCTTTGGGCTGGGGAATGCCATGTGGCTCTTGCTGCTGGGGCCTGCGGCGCTTATCATTGGCCTGCCGCGCGGTGCTATCCCACCGGCCGTGATCCAGGAATGACCCAAACAACTTCAATCTATCTCCATATCCCTTTTTGTACGCATCGCTGTGCATATTGTGATTTCAATACGTATGCGGGCCAGGAGGGTTCCATACCTGCATACGTGGAGGCATTGTGCAGAGAGATAAAGATAGCCGGTGGGACTTCCCCCGAAGTTATTCCGGTCCATACCATCTTCTTTGGCGGCGGTACACCTTCCCTTCTGTCTCCAGCCCAGTTGGGCAAAATCCTGACCGCATTGCGGCAGAGTTTCAAGGTGCAGCCTGGAGCCGAAATCAGCATGGAAGCGAACCCCGGAACCGTCTCACTTGGAGACCTGTGCGCTCTGCGGGAGATGGGGATCAACCGCCTCAGCTTTGGAGTGCAATCCGCCAATACAGAAGAACTGCATATGCTGGAGCGGATTCATGATTTCTTCCAGGTCATTGATGCAGTGGCTTGGGCGCGCAAAGCAGGATTTGAAAACCTGAACCTGGATGTGATCTATGGATTGCCCGAACAGAAGCTTGAGACCTGGCAGCAGACTGTTCACCATGTGATCGACCTGAAGCCGGATCATATCTCGGCCTATGCTCTGAGCCTGGAACACGGCACCCCCTTCGGCCGCTGGTCGAAGCGCGGCTTGATCGCCACAGCTGACCCGGATCTGGCAGCAGACATGTATGAATGGGTGGCGGAAGAGCTTGCATCGAAAAAATACATGCAATACGAAATATCAAACTGGGGGGCTCCTTTAAAGCAATGCCAACACAATCTTCAATACTGGCGGGGGCTTCCCTACCTGGCTTTTGGAGCAGGCGCGCACGGCTATGCAAACGGCTACCGGTACTCCAATGTTCTGCGGATCAAAACTTATATTGACCGCTTGATGAATCCCGGTCCTGCCAGGCTGCCGTTCCCTTTGACTTCGGCTGTGGTCAACCAACATCTCCAGACCCCCTCTGAGGTGCGTAGTGAATACATGATGACCGGACTGCGCCTTACGTTGGAGGGCATATCCCGACAGGACTTCGAAGCCCGCTTTGGAACGCCAATCGATGAGTGCTATGGGCCTCGGATCGCAAAATTGCAGGAAACCGGGCTTCTGGAATGGGCCGATGGCCACCTTCGCTTGACCCGGCGCGGACGCTTGCTGGGAAACCGGGTTTTCCTGGAGTTTCTTGACTGAGGAAGGTCACCTGCTGGAGACGAGATTCCAGATCGCCGGAGCGATCCCCGTCAGATCGGTAATGGTACTGGAAAAAATTCTACGTACTTCGGGGGGGCCGATCAGGAGCAGAGGCACGGGGTTGGATGTATGCCGTCGCACCGATAAATCTTCCATGTTTCCGTGGTCGGATGTGAGCAGGATGAGACCCTGCCGACCATCCCAATCCTGAAGCAGTCCTTCAAGCACGCCATCGAAATCCTCGAGTTGGCGCACTGCCCACTTCATGTCCTGTTTGTGCCCGGCATAATCGGTTGACCAGTACTCAAAGAAGGCGAAATCATATTTTTGAGCAAGGGCCGCCAGACGAAGGCCTGCCTGTTGAGGCGCCAAAACCCGGGTCTCTGGAAAGCCCAGAAAATCATGCCAGCCCTGGCCGGTGAAATCCGCCGAGAGCGCCTGGCCTGCGAAGAAATCTTCACTGGTGAAGAGCGGCAGGCCCGCGTTCGTCACAGCCAGTGGAATGGAGGAGTAGAGTCGTTTCCCAGAATAGATACCAACGAAAAATCGCGGCGGCTAGGCAATAAGCCGCGCGCAGCTGAAACCAGCTGACCCCCGCCGTCCCAAAAATGCTCCCAACGGGAGCGTGGCGGCGCCATGAAGATTGGGGGGCCGTTTGGCGACGTCCGCGCTCTCGGCAGGGATATTTCGCCCTGTCAGCAAAACGGCCTGTCCGGTGGCGGATTGAGGGAGACCAGAAACTCCCAGATTGGGGTCCACAGCCAGGAGGGAGGCGTGTGGGCCTTCGAAAGGTGCGGATTCCCGGAGGAGCTTGCGTCCATCCAACAGGGATTCCATGGTCGGCATTCGCGCGATCGAAAAGGGATTGGAAGATGGGAGATCTTCACCCAGGCCAATGCCATCAAGAAAAAGGAATAATACGCGCATCCCGCTAAATGGATGCTCCAGGGATGACAGGTCTTACAAATCGAGAGTCAGGGACGCTCGAAAAGGAACCAGGCGGAAGGCCGGCCGCGGCTGTCGCTGCCATCCTGCCGCCAGATGAGCCCCAGATGTTCAAGCAGAAGGTCTACATCCGCGGACGTGATCCCCGGTCCGTCAGACCCGGTATCGGGCTTAAAGAATGCATACAGGAGCCAGTGCCCTCCGGGCGCAAGAAGACGCTTCAGTTCACGCAAATAGGAGGTCTTATCATCCTGAGCATGCAAACAACCCATATCCAGCGCGAAGTTGAAGGGACCCTGTACTCCGGTGATGCGGGTAACATTGCGGACCAGAAACCTGGCTTGTACACCCTGTGCTTTTGCCTTCCGGCGAGCCAGAAAAACGGCGATGTCAGCGAAATCCACACCAACGGCCTCCCAACCGGCCTGTGCCAGGGTGATTACGTTGGTACCCGTTCCGCAGCCAAGATCAATGGCCCGGCCCGGGGAATGCGCATGGATATATTGGATGAGTTCGGGAGGACTGATGCCGCTGTCCCAGGGTGGGGTGCTGAGATACCACAGGTTAAAGGTCAGGCGGCGAAGGAAACTCATTGGATGGAATTTCTTACTCTTTGAGGATCCAACCTGCCTACCTCACGCCACAATTCATTCCCGTCTGCATCAAACAGGATAAAGGTGGGGGTAAAGCCGAGCCCATAAAGCCCTGCCAGATCGTGCCCCACCTTCTCTTGTGCATTGATACGGATTATATGAGCAGTATCACCCAGCTCCGCTTCCAGGGCATCCACCACAGGCTTGATGGCGGTGCATGCCAGGCAGTAGGGGGACTGGTATTCCAGCAGCACCGGTGTGCCCGCACCGATCATCTCCCGGACTTCGATGGCATCGTCCATTAATGGCGTCTGCCGCGGATGAAGAATGACCCACACAAGCATCAGGCCGGTCAGAATGGCTGCGAAGGCCAGGTAATCATTCCAGCGCGGCCGGCGCGTAAGTAGAATAACCCCTGCCAGAACCGTCAGGCCAACGGCCAGCAGGAGGAATGAATATTGATTAATGAAGGTGGTCATGAAGGGTTGGGATGACAGATGTAACCGATGGAATTATGACGTCCGGCTGCCCGCCTGCTTTGACAATTCGGTGCTATTCTTTTAGAATCAGAAACTGGCCTTATATCAAAAACAAGGAAGGGTTTCGTTTGATGAAAGAGTATACCACCGAGTTCCTTCGCAACGTTGCCCTGGTCTCTCACG
>CAYMQX010000361.1:0-3602 GCA_964392495.1 uncultured Anaerolineaceae bacterium | reverse complement strand
ACCGCACCACCATTCACGCTGCTGGCCAAGAGAATAATCAGTGAATACGGCCAGTTCGGGCTGGAGGGTGCGGATGAGCGCGCCAACTGGCCGGAGGCGCTACGCGGCCAACTGGGGATGGTGGAATGGTATCTCGAACACGGACAGGCGGTGCAGGCAGCCACCCTGATGCGCGAATGGGTCGTCTCGCTGCTGGCCTGGAAATTCGACCTCGATATGTTCGATGAAAAGAAAGACAGAAAACCGGTCGAACTGGCGCTGAACAACGCCGCGGAAAAGACCCGCCGCATAGAGCGCGAGCTTAAGACCAGCCCTTACGATGCTGCCCTTGCGGGGCTGCCGCAGTTCGTGGATTTGAGGGACCTGTGGAACGGGTTGACGTATCTCCGCAATGACATTGCGCACGTGGGGATGCGGATCTCGCCAGGGAAAGCCCAGGATCTTGAGAAGAGTGTGCAAGAGCTTCTCCCAGGCTTGAAGGCCCTTGCCGAAAGCATGTTAAAAGACGAGACGGACTGATGATCCTCCTCAACTTTTCACACCCCCTCACGACGGAACAGCAGGCGCAGATCGAAGCCCTGACCGGGCAGCGCCTCGAGCGCGTGATCGCCCTGCCGGTGCAGTTCGACCATGCGGCGCCCTACCTGCCGCAGTTGGCGGCCCTGCTGCAGGCGCTGCCACTTGACCCGCAGGAATTGCAGAGCGCGCCGCTCATCGTCAGCCTGCCCTCCTTCAATGTCATTGCGGCGCTGGTGCTGGCGGAACTGCATGGGCGCATGGGCTACTTCCCGCCGGTGCTGCGCCTGCGTCCGCTGGAAGGCTCACTGCCGCCGCGCTTCGAGGTCGCTGAGGTGCTCAACCTGCAGGGTGTGCGGGATGCCGCCCGCAAAGAGCGCTGAGCATGGACCTGCTTTCCCTGACCATCCCACTGCGCCCCGTGGAAGCCCGCCCCGCCGAAAGCACCCCCGCCTGGTGGGGGCGCGCTGCCCACAGCCTGCTGCTGGACGTGGTCCAGCGCAGGGATGAGAGCCTGGCCGCCGCCCTGCATGATGAGTCTGTACTGCGGCCTTTCACCAGCTCCACGCTCATGGGCCGCTTCCAGAAGGGCAGCCTGATCCCCACCGAAACGTACTTCCTTCGGCTCACGAGCCTGCGCGCCGACCTGACCGCGCTGCTGCTGGAGGAGTCCGCCGCCGGTGCACTGCAGGCCGGGAAGACCCTCGAACTGGACTACATCCCCTTCCAGGTGCTGGAGGCCGGGACGCCTGCGGATGCCAGCCCGTGGACCGGCGGGGCGGACTACCAGGAACTGGGCGCACCTTTTCTGCTGGCCCGCCAGGAACCGCCGCGCCGGCTTTCGCTGCTCTTCGCCAGCCCGGTCACTTTCAAGAGCGGGGGCCGGCACATCCCCCTGCCGCTGCCCGAACTGGTCTTTGGCAGCCTGCTGGAGCGTTGGAATGCCTTCGCCCCCGTGGCCTTCCCCGCGGAGCTAAAGCGCTACGCCGCCGAGTGCCTGGCGCTCAGCCGCTATGATCTGCAGACCCGCCCTGTGCCGGTGAAGGGCGGCGGGCTGCGGGTGGGCGCGGTGGGCCGGGCTGCGTATGCCGCGCTGCGTTACGACCGCTATTGGATGGGGCTGCTGGCCGCCCTGGCTGGTTTCGCCCGCTTCTCCGGCGTTGGGGCCGGCACGGGCATCGGATTAGGACAATGCCGGCAGATCAGCGACCTGCGCTCCGGCCCTGCTGAGACTGTGGATTAAAAGGAGCCCTGATGACTGTGGTGATCCTGCTGATCGTGCTGGGACTGGCCTTCATCATCAGCGGACTGAGCGAGAAGGATTCCCCCCGCTGGTCGTTTCATGCTTCAAGCCGGGAGAAGGAGGATGACGATATCACCGGCTGCGATATCAACGCCATCCGACGCAGTGGGCGGTTCAGCGCAGCCGAACGGGCCGCCGAATACCGCCGCCGGGGAAAATCGCCCTCGGGCGTGATCGACGGCGTGTATAACGACGCCTATCGCGCCAACGACTCCTACAACGATTCCCACCGCGATCGGGACGCCGGCGCCTGAGAGCGCCCGATGGGGGAACCTGCACCTTAACAACTAAAAACCATGTCCACAGTGTATGTTGTCCACCAGAACACAAAGATCCGCATCCGCAACCGCCGCCTGCAGGTGGAACGCGACCACGAGGCAACCGCCGGGGCCGGGGCAGACGGCGGGGCGGAGGTGCTGCTGAGCCTCCCGGCGGGGCAGGTGAGCCAGCTCGTGCTGTTCGGCAACATCGGTCTGACGACGCCCGCCATCGACCTGCTGCTGGCCCAGAACGCAGAGGTGGTGTTCCTGACCCAGAACGGCGAATACCGCGGCGAGCTGGTCTCGAGCCTCACCCCGCACGTCCCCATGCGGCGGGCGCAGTATCGCTGCCTGGAGGACCCCGCCCGCACCCTGGCGCTGGCCAAAGGCTTTGCGGCGGCCAAACTGCAGCACCAGCGCGCCCTCCTCCAGCGCCACAGCCGGGAGGGGCGGGAAGAAGAGGTCGCCTCCTGCGTGGAAAGGCTGGCCGCCGCCCTGGCCTCCCTGCCCAACAAGACCAGCCTGGATTCCCTGCGCGGGCTGGAGGGAGCGGCCACGGCGGCCTATTTCTCGGCCTACCGCAGCTTCTTCGCTGACGAGTGGAAGTTCCACGACCGCAACCGCCGCCCTCCCGCCGACCCGGTCAACGTGCTGCTCTCCTTTGGTTACACCCTGCTGGCACAGGCTGCCAGCGCCGCTGTCCAGACGGTGGGGCTGGACCCCTTCGTGGGTTTCCTGCACGAATATGTTTATAACCGCCCTGCCCTGGCGCTGGACCTGATGGAGGAGTTCCGCCCGGTGGTGGACGGGGTGGTGTTGTGGTGCTGCCGCAGCGGACAGTTGACCCCCGATGGGGATTTCCGGGCGGGGCCGACGGAGCGGCCGGTGATCCTGGAAGAGGATGGGAAGCGTCGTTTCCTGGCCGCCTACCAGCAGCGCCTGGACCAGACCTATACGCACCCGCTGCGGGGTCTCAAGTTTCCCCTGCGCCAGTGCATGATCGAGCAGGCCCGGCAGGCCTCCGAGTGCATCCTGGGAGGGCGGGAGGCATACCAGCCCATGGGCTTTCGATAGAAGCCGCACATGCAGGACCGATCCTTCTGGCTGCTGGCTTATGACATCCGCGATGACCGGCGGCGTACCCGGATCGCGCGGCTGATGGAATCGCTGGGCGAACGCGTGCAGAACAGCGTGTTCGAGGCCTGGCTGACTCCGGACGAGCTGCAGAGGATCTTGCAAAAATCGGAAAAAGTGATGAAAATGGAGGAGGACAGTCTGCGGATCTATGCGCTCTGTGAAGCCTGCCGGCCGCGCATGAAGAGGCTGGGGCAGGGCAAAGCCACGCCGGCGCCGGCTTCAAGCGTGATCTTGTAAGGCATTTGCGCACCCCCCTGCGCAAATGCCCTGAAATGAAGGTTTTTTCCGGGGGGGGTACGCAAAAAGTTGCACGGTGGGAAGGAGGTCGTGTTGGAAGGTGTATTTTGGGTGTTGGGAGATTGTAAAATGGATTTCGGAGCGGATTT
>CAYMQX010000360.1:0-3607 GCA_964392495.1 uncultured Anaerolineaceae bacterium | reverse complement strand
CCTGCCCGCCCTGGTCTATTACGGGGGGCGCATCCTGCCCTCCGGCGATCCGCTGACAAACCCTCCGCCCGTATCGGGCGGGGTGGTCATCGACGATAGTTCCTCCAGTTTTGATGAGACCCCGGCCGGCTGCTGGACCCGGGGCACCTCGGGCAGCGCCACAAACGCCACCCTGCGCTATACCAAACCGGTGACAGGTGTGCCCACCTGTACGGCCACCTGGGCTTTCCCGACCTCCAGCGGGACGGGCCTGTATGCAGTTTATATCCGCATCCCGGCAGTGCATGGGACGACACAGGGTGCGAGCTACGTCATCCACCATGCCGGGGGGGATGACCAGGTGGTGATCAATCAGCAGGTATTCCCGAACAACTTCTTTGTTTCGGATGGCTGGGTGTATGCGGGCAAGTATCACTTCGACAGCACAGGGGACGAGTATATCCGGCTTAATAACCGGACCCAGGATCAACCCGACATGGTGGATGGCCTGGAAGTGGCCGTCGACGCGGTCAGGTTCGTCTTCCAGGGGAATGTGACACCCACGCCCCCGCAGGTCATCACCTCCACTCCCTCGTCCACGCCTACGCCGAGCCGCACCCCCACGAACACCTCCACTCCCACGAACACGCGCACACCCACGCGCACCTTCACGCCCACCGCCAGCCGCACCCCCACGATCACGCGCACGCCCACCGTGACACGGACCCCGACCATTACGCGGACTCCCACCCTGACGCGTACGCCGACCAGTACGCGTACTCCCACGCGCACGCGGACACCCACGCGCACCCCCACCGCCACGCGGACTCCGGCGGCCACGCGCACACCGCTGTACTACAAGATCAAGGTGTACTTCTTCAACAAGTTTGCCACGCAGCCCCCCTTCGAGATCGCAGGCCAGCGCTGGTCGAGGTCCTCGGTGGTGCTGGCCACCACCTTGGATGAATATTTCAAGGGTCCAGGCGCCTATGAGAAAACCTACTTTGGTTATGTGGGAATTTACAACGGGTTCACGGGTTACAGCGCCTTTGACCTGAAGGATGGCATCGCACGCGTGTATCTCAAGGGACTTTGTGCGGCCAGCGGGTCGGATTATACGGTCGCGGACCTGGTCACGGCCAACCTTAAACAGTATCCGGAGGTCAGGTTCGTAAAGATATTCGACCAGAACGGTAATACGCTCGACCCCACCGGACAGAATGATTCCGAGCCGGCCTGCCTTTCGCCTTCCTTTACGCCCAGTCCCACGGTGACAGCCACTCCGACCGTTACGCGTACGCCCACCCGTACGCCCACCCCCTCGCGCACTCCCACACCGAGCCGAACGCCGACGGCCTCGCGAACACCGCGCCCCACCTCCACGCCTGTGTACCGGATCATCGATGTCTTTTTCGTGGATGGGCGCAAGCTGGAGGCGGGCACGCCTCCCTATGAGGTGACCGGCAAGCGCTGGTCGCTCTCATCGGCCGCGCCGCACACTGCGCTGACGGAATATTTCCGGGGTCCGGGCGCCACCGAGCGAGGTTATGGCTGGATCCACCTGCTTAACGGTTACACCGGATTTTCACAGCTTGAGATCGCCGATGGCATTGCCCGCGTCCATCTCATTGGGACCTGCGACCGCAGCGGCGGCGCTTATACGATCGTAGATCTGCTGCGCGCCAACCTGAAGCAGTTCGAGGGGATACAATATGTGAAGATCTATGAGAACGGGGAGACCCAATCCCCCGACGGGCCGGTCGATTCCATCCCCGCCTGCCTGAAACCCTGAAAAGAAGAGAGGTCACCGTACATGTCCACCGCCCCCAAAGCCGCCGTGCATTCGCTTGCTGAAATGGTCCAGTACCAGGAAGGCTCCGTGGTGAGCCGCCAGATCACCAAGCAGGAAGCCGGGAATGTCACCCTGTTCGCGTTCGACGCGGGCCAGGAACTAAGCGAGCATACCGCGCCCTTCGATGCGCTTGTGCATGTCCTGGAGGGGGAGGCCGAGGTCTTTATATCGGGTGAGCCGTTCCGGGTCCGGGCGGGGCAGATCATCATCCTGCCGGCGGGAAAGCCGCACGCCCTGAAGGCCGGAGGGCAGTTCAAGATGCTTTTGACGATGATCCGGGCTTGAGACGCTCGTGAATAAAAGCGGCGTCCGCCTTGATGAGGCGGGCGCCGCTTTGTGATTGGGCGATCCGGGCGGGGGTGCATTACTGAAAATCCATTCCATTCCAGGGCCCGGCTTTCAACTGGCTGAAAAAGAGCTCGCGATCCTCAGCCTCGGCGATTTTTTCACCGGCTTCCCGGGCTTTGATCTGGAAACGCTGGGCATCCTTCCATTCACCGGCGATGGCATGGGCGCGCGCGACGGCCTCATAGACGAAAGCGGCGTCGAAGTCCTGCATCTCGCCGGGGTTGTCGTGCAGGATCCCGGCACAGAGGAAGGCGTGGCGGAGCGCCTCCTGGGGCCGGTTGAGCACCGCATAGACCCGGGCCAGCAGCCATTCCCCGCGCTGGTGCCGGACGGCGGTTCCGGCAGTGCGCCAATGGGCCAGGGAAGCATGAGCATAGTTTTCCATGCGCTCATTGTCTTCCTGGCTGCGTTCCGACTTCTCCAGGAGTTCCCAGGTGAGGGTGTGAAAATCGATGGCGAAATGCAGGTGAGCCTGTGTGATGGTGTAGGTTTTTTCTTCCATTCCGTCCTCCTCCCCGCGCAACCAAACGAAGAAAATGAAACGGGTAAATTGTAGGGGAATTTCGTAAAAGAGGCAATAGAGCCGCCGGAAGGCTGTAAAAAGCCTGCCCTGGTGAGCAGGCTTTTGAAGTGACGAGGGGCAACGGCCTAGATATGGATCGGCTGTCCTTCTGCAACGTGGGCGGCCTCCATTAATGCCTCGGAGAGGCTGGGGTGGGCATGCACATTACGGGCGATCTCATGAGGGGTCAGTTCCATCAGGTGCGCGAGGGTCAGTTCGGGGAGCAGTTCGGTGACCTCCGGGCCGATCATGTGCGCGCCGAGGATCTCGCCGTACTTCTCATCCACGACCAGCTTCACCCAGCCGGCGTAATCGCCCAGGCCGAGCGCCTTGCCATTGGCCTGGAACGGGAAACGACCGATCTTGAGGCTGTGGCCGCGCTCCCTGGCCTGGGCCTCGGTAAGGCCAAAGGAGGCGATCTGCGGCTGGCAGTAGGTGGCGCGCGGCATCATTTCATAATCCAGGGTGACGGTCTCTGCGCCGGCGATATTCTCCGCGGCCACGATCCCCATGGCGGAGCCCACGTGCGCCAGCATCAGCTTGCCGGTCACGTCGCCGATGGCGTAGATGTTCGGGATACTGGTCTGCATCTTCTCATTGATCTCGACGAAGCCGCGCTCATTGACCTTGACGCCGATGTCTTCCAGACCAAACCCCCTGGAATGGGGGCGGAAGCCGATGGCTACCAGGGCCTGGGCGGCCTCCAGAACCGTCTCCCGGCCTTCGGCACTGACCCTGACCTTTACGCCCGCCTCCACGGGCTCCACGGATTCCACTTTGTGCCCGACCAGGGATTTAATGCCGCGCTTGTCGAACGCCTTCTTTAATTCGGCGCTGACCTCTTCATCCTCCAGGGGTACGAGGCG
>CAYMQX010000359.1:0-3614 GCA_964392495.1 uncultured Anaerolineaceae bacterium | reverse complement strand
CCCTCCATCCTCTCGGTGGGACGCATCGTCCACCAGAAGGGCCTCGACCTGGGATTGCGCGCCCTGGCCGGGCTGAAGGACCTCGACTGGCACTGGCGCATTGCGGGGGATGGCCCCCAGATGGGCACCCTCCAGTCGCTGAGCCGGGAGCTTGGCCTTGCAGAGCGTGTCACTTTTCTGGGCTGGCAGTCCAGGGATGAGTTGAGCCGGTGGTATCATTCCTCCACCCTGTTCCTTTTCCCATCCAGACACGAGGGTATGCCTAATGCCGTCCTGGAAGCGATGGCTGCCGGCCTGCCTGTGATCGCCTCACGCATCGCCGGAAATGAGGAACTGGTGATGGACGGCTTGACCGGGCGGCTGGTACAGCCCGAGGCCGTGGAGCCGCTGCGCGAGTGCCTGCGCAGCCTGCTGGCTGAGCCCGATCTACAGGAGCGTATGGGTCGGGCTGCGCGCTCCCGTGTGCAGATGGAATATTCGTGGGAGAACACGGCCCGCCAGTATTCCCTCATCCTGGAAAATCTAAGATGATCCTTTGCTGGTGAATGATGTGCGGTATCTGTGGAATAGCCTACCCTGATGAACGAAGACCGGAGCGGGCGCTCCTGGAGAAGATGAACGCGGCCATTGTCCACCGCGGGCCCGACAGCGACGGCTTCCATGTCGAATCCGGGGTGGGGCTGGCGATGCGCAGGCTGGCGATCATCGATGTGAGCGGCGGCGACCAGCCCATCACCAATGAGGATGGCTCGCTCTGGATCATCTTCAATGGGGAGTGCTACAACTACCCGGCCATGCGCCAGGAACTGGAGCGCCGCGGCCACCATCTTTCCACCGCCACCGACACTGAATGCATCCTCCACTTTTACGAGGACGAGGGGGAGGCATGTATCCGGCGGTTACGGGGTATGTTCGCGTTCGCGCTGTGGGATGGGAAGAACCGCCGCCTGATGTTGGGCCGCGACCGCCTCGGCAAGAAGCCCCTGTATTACACGGTGCAGGATGGCGCGCTGTATTTTGGCTCGGAATTGAGCGCCATCCTGGCCGCCTTGCCCCGGAAGCCGGAGATCGACCTGGAGGCGCTCGACCTCTACCTCAGCCTCCAGTATGTTCCCGATCCACTGAGCATCCATCAGGGCATCTTCAAACTGCCCCCGGCCCATATCCTCACCTGGCAGCAGGGTGAACTCAAAACGCGGCGCTATTGGGATTACACCCATCTTCCGAAGTGGACCGCCACCGAGGACGAGTTGATCGAAGACCTGCGTCCCCGCCTGACCGATGCAGTGAAGATGCGACTGCTTAGCGAGAGGCCGTTGGGTGCGCACCTGAGCGGCGGCATCGATTCCAGTATTATCGTGGCGCTGATGTCGGGGTTGACCCACGGGCCGGTCAAGACCTTCTCGGCGGGCTTCGAAGAGCAGCAATTCACCGAGCTGCCTTTTGCGCGCGCTGTGGCAGAGCGCTATCATACCGACCATCAGCAGTTCATTCTGACCTACGGCGATATCCCCTCCACGCTGGAGAAGATCACCCGGCATTTTGGCGAGCCCTTCGCGGACGCCTCGGCCATACCGCTGTATCACCTCTCGGTGATGACGCGCCAGCATGTCACTGTGGCGCTCAACGGCGACGGTGGCGATGAGGACTTTGCAGGCTACCAGCGCTACCGGCTGGACCGTTTTGCCAATGCCTACGCGCGCCTGCCCGGGTTCCTCACCCGCGCGCTGGTCCCCTCCGTGATGCGGATGCTCCCCGATCGGAGCGAGCGCCCTGTGGGTCAGGATGCAATCAACGGTCTGAAGCGGCTGGAACAGATCCCGGCCCTGGATGCGCGCGCCAGCATCCTGCGCTGGGGTTCGTATTTTTCCCCCGCACAGCGCATGGAATTGTGGAGGCCGGCTCTGCGCCGGGAACGCTGCGCGGATAACGCCCAAAACTGGCTGGCGAAGGTCTTTGATTCAGCCCGGGGTTCGTACCTCGACAAAACCCTTTATACCGACCTGCACACCTACCTCCCCGGCGACCTGCTGGTGAAGGCAGACCGCATGACGATGGCCGCTTCGCTGGAAGGGCGCTCGCCTTTCCTCGACCATGAGATCGTGGAGTGGGCGGCGCGCCTGCCTGACTCGCTCAAGATCCGCGGGATGAATGGAAAATACCTGTTGAAGAAGGCCTTTGCCCGCGAGCTTCCCCCGTCCATCCGTGGACGCCGCAAGCAGGGCTTTGGCATCCCGCTTTCGGCCTGGTTCCGCGGGCCGCTGTTTGACTGGTCGAAGGAGATCATGCTGGGATCGGGCAGCCCCCTGCATACCTGGTTCGAGCGGGATGTGCTGGCCTCCCTGCTGGATGAACACCGCAGCGCGCGCTTCGACCACGGCAAGCGCCTGTATGCCCTGGCGATGCTGGCGGTCTGGGGCGCGCATGCATAAAAAACTTTCTCTGATGGGAAATGGAGACGCATCCGTGAAGAGCTGCAATCAGGACCCGGCCACGCTGGCTTGCTGCATGGCCCGCGCCTCGCAGGAGGCCTGGTATGCATGATCCTTATTTTGTCCATCCCCAGGGGATCGCGGAGCCGGGAGCCCGTATCGGTCCGCGCACACGGGTATGGGCGTTTGCGCATATCCTCCCGGGTGCGGTCGTGGGCGAGGACTGCAATATTTGTGACCATGTGTTCATTGAAAACGATGTAACCATCGGCGACCGTGTCACCATCAAGAGCGGCGTCCAGCTCTGGGATGGAGTGACACTCGAGCAGGATGTTTTCGTAGGCCCCAACGTTTCCTTCACCAATGATGCCTTCCCGCGCAGCCGCCAGCACGTCGAGCCCTACCTGCGGACAAGGCTGCGCGCGGGGGCTTCCATTGGGGCCAATGCAACGATCCTCCCGGGCAGGACCATCGGGCAATCCGCAATGGTGGGCGCCGGGGCGGTGGTGACTCACGATATACCCCCGTACGCCATCGCGGTCGGCAGCCCTGCGCGTGTGACCGGTTTCACGGATTCTACCAACCGGCAGCCGCTGGTGCCTGTCACTGAGCCGGATTCCCCCCTCAACGTGATGGGAGCGAGGGTCATCCCCCTCCATACGGTCCGCGAAGAGAGAGGCAGCTTGTCGGTCGCACAGCTTGAGAGCCAACTTCCTTTTCCCCCGCAGCGATACTTTACGATCTACCGGGTCCCGGCACACGAACTGCGCGGCGAACATGCCCACCTGACGCAGCACCAGTTCCTTACCTGTCTGCACGGGTCCTGCCATGTGGTGCTGAATGACGGCTTCCAGCGCGATGAAGTGCGGCTTGACTCGCCCGGAACCGGGCTGTATGTTCCCTGTATGACATGGGGCATCCAGTACAAGTATTCAGCGGATGCGGTGCTGCTGGTGCTTACTTCGGGGCTGTATGACCCAGCGGACTATGTCCGGAGTTACGACGAATTCCTCGAACTGAAAAGCCGGGCCGGATGATGACAAAAATTCCCTTCCTTGATATGGTCTCTCCCTACCAGGAATTGCGGACCGGGATGGACGCCGCCTATCAGCGCGTCATGGATTCGGGTTGGTATATCCTGGGCGCGGAGGTGGAGGCCTTCGAGCATGAGTTCGCGCGCTA
>CAYMQX010000358.1:0-3665 GCA_964392495.1 uncultured Anaerolineaceae bacterium | reverse complement strand
TCATCCGCCGCCTGCAGGAGATGGGCGTGCGCAACCTCTCGCTCAGCGCCGCCGCCGCCGGTCTGGGAGGCGAGATCCAGGAGCTGCACGACCTGGCCGCCGCCCTCAACCTCACCCTGCGCTGGGACCTGCCCGTCCCCTACTCCGAGGCCAACCCCGTCACCCTGGAGACCAAAGAGGATAGGGTCCCCACCGGCGCCGGGCGCGCCTGGCTCTACGTCGAGCCCGACGGCGACGTGCTGCCTGCCCAGGGACAATCCGACAAGGTGCTCGGTAACTTCCTGCGCGACCCGTGGGAGAAGATTCATCCCTGAAAACAAATGTATCGTTTCCAGGACTGAACCCGAAACGATCTTCACTGCGCGAGCCTCGCGCTGAGCGGAGACGAAGCGCCGCGCGGGATGCGCTTCAGATGCGTTCAGCGCGGGACTGGATCGCGCTCGCAACGACATGCCTCCCTCCCCCCATCGGTCACCTATCCCCGCCCGGCCTCTTTCTGTTATTATGGCAGTCGGAATGACCGACCGCACCCTGCTCATCCTGACCGGCCTCCTGCTGGCTGCCTGCCTGTGCTGCGCCTGTCTGTGCGCTGCCGCCCTGGGCGTGTACCTCGTGCTTGCGCCCGCCTCCACCACCGGGCCCTCCGTGCAGCCTCCGCAGGCCGTCACCCTCCCATCGCCCACCGCCCTGCCTCCCACACAGACCTCCACGCAGACGCCTGCCGCACCCAGCGCCGCCTGCACCGCCTCGATGCAGAACGTCATCCACGCCGCCGAGGGCAGCGCCTATGCCACCGACCCCGGCCTCTCCGAAGACAGCCCCCACCCCGATTCCGTCACGCTGGTGTTCTACCCCGTGACCGGCGATACCCTCGGAGAGCCGCGTTATCGTTCCGTCAAGGAAAGCCTGCAGGACCTCCAGCACGACGCCGCCTCCCAGTCCTCCGCCTGGGCGCTCTTCACACGGCTCATCCCCTCGGAACAGCGCCGCATGGTCTCCGGGTACGAGGTCTTCACCGACGGTCCCGGCAGCCTGCTGGCCTCCGTCCAGCAGTCCTACGACGACCCCGCCCTCTGGTCCGTGGCGGTGGACGCCGCCGACCTCGCCGACCGCCCCTCGCTCACCTTCACCCTCGTGCACGAGTTCGCCCACCTGCTCACCCTCAGCGCCTCCCAGGTCCCGCCGGATGTAGAGGTCTATCACGCCCCGGAGGACCGCGCCCTCCAGGCGGACAGGCTGCAGGCCTGCCCCACCTACTTCCCCGGCGAGGGCTGCAGCCTGGAGGGCTCCTACATCAACCTCTTCCACCAACGCTTCTGGACGGCGCTGGACGAGGAATGGCGGCCCATTGACGACCTCTCCACCGGCGAGGATATCGAAGCCTATTACGAGGCGCTCTACGCCTTCTATGAGGCCCACCAGGACCAGTTCGTGGGCGATTACGCCGCCACCAACCCCTCCGAGGACATGGCCGAAACCTTCTCCTACTTCATCTTCGACACCCGGCCCGACGGGGACACGATCGCGGAGCAAAAGGTATTGTTCTTCTACGAATACCCCGGGCTCGTGCAGCTCCGCGGGCAGATCCTCCAGGCCTTTTGCGAGGTCCCTCAATGACCGACAGCCCTGAACGCCCCATCGCCGAGTCCTACTGGGTCATCCCCGGCAAGCTCCTGGCAGGGGAATTTCCCGGCCGCTACGACGCCACCCTCACGCGCCAGCGCCTGAACTCCTTCCTGCGCCTGGGAGTGGACAGCTACCTCGACCTGACTCAGGCGCGCGAGCTCCCAAGCTACGAGCCCCTGCTCTATGAGCAGGCGCGCATCTGCGGGCTGGAGGTGACCTACGCCCGCTTCCCCATCCGCGACCGCGGCGTGCCCTCCATCAAGACCATGACCGCCATCCTGGACAGCCTGGACGCCTCCCTGGAGGCCGGCCGCGTGGTCTACCTCCACTGCTGGGGCGGCGTGGGGCGCACCGGCACCGTGGTGGGCTGCCACCTCGTCCGCCGCGGGCTCACCGGCGAACAGGCCCTGTCTCAGCTCGAAGAGTGGTGGCGCGAAAGCCCCAAGCGCCTCACCCACCCGCGCGCCCCCGAGACCGATCAACAGGTGCAGTTCATCCTCAACTGGAAGGGCTGATGGATTGGCACGCCCGCTATCTGCAGCAGGCCGCCTGGACGCGTGACCTGCGCGGCTACCTGTTCCAACAGGCGGGTTTGGGACCCGGCAGCCGCGTGCTGGAGGTGGGCTGCGGCACCGGCGCCATCCTCCAGGACCTGGCCGGGAGCGCCTCGCTCTACGGGCTGGACCTCGACCCGCAGGCGCTGGCGGCCTGCTCCGTGAACGTCCCCTCCGCTGCACTGCTGCGCGGCGATGCCTCCCGCCTGCCTCTCCCCCCCGCCTCCTTCCAGATCGTCTTCTGCCACTTCCTCCTGCTCTGGGTGGAGGACCCCGTCCAGGCGCTGCGCGAGATGAAGCGCCTCACCCGTCCCGGTGGGAGCGTGCTGGCCCTGGCCGAACCGGATTACACCGCCCGCCTCGACCGCCCTGCCGCCCTCGCACCGCTGGGACGCTGGCAGGCCGATTCCCTGCGCAGCCAGGGAGCTGACCCCTCCTTCGGGAGCCGGTTGGCGCTCAGCTTCCAACAGGCCGGCCTGCCCCTCATTGAGACCGGCCGCCTCCTCCCCCGCCCCGCCGCCCGCCTCACCCCCGCCGAATGGGACTCCGAGTGGCAGGTGCTGGAAGCCGACCTGGCAGGCTTCGTCCCCGCCGCCCGCCTCGAGAAACTGAAGGCCCTGGACCGCGCCGCCTGTGAGCGCGGGGAGCGCATCCTGGAGGTGCCCACCTGGTTCGCCTGGGGCAGGGTTGCAGTTTCAGATTAACCCGGGGTAAGCGCGGGAGGCTGCCCCCCAAAAAGATGTATAATCCTCGCAGGATTTGGAGGTATGGAGTTGGATCTTTTACAACCCGATACGACAATCGAACCCCAGGAGACCCCCGCCGCGCCCGCCGAAGAGCAGGTGCCCTGGGGCCGCATGTTCCTGGATATCTTTGAGACGGTGATCCTGGCGGTGGTGCTCTTCCTCGGCATCAACGCCATTTCGGCCCGCGTGCGCGTGGACGGCTCCAGCATGATCCCCACCCTGCAGAACGGTGAGTTCGTGCTCGTCAACCGCATGGCCTACCGCCTGGGCCAGCCCGAGCGCGGCGATATTATCGTCTTCCGCTCCGTCAACGAGAACGACCTGGACCTGATCAAGCGCATCATTGGGCTGCCCGGCGACCGGGTGCAGGTGCAGGAGGGGCAGGTGCTGGTCAACGGGCAGGCTCTCGCCGAGCCGTACATCAACGCCCCGCCGCGCTACTCCGGCGAGTGGCAGGTGCCCGAGGGCTTCCTGTTCGTGCTGGGCGATAACCGCAACGATTCCTCCGACTCGCACCAGTGGGGGCTGCTGCCCTCCGGAAATGTCATCGGCAAAGCCATCCTGATCTACTGGCCGCCGCCCGAATGGAACCTGATCCAACACTTTGACCTTCCGGCCGCTTTTTGAGGTGTACCATGTATGAGCGCCAACCTGTTGAATCGCCTTCCCTGCCCTGCACGGAATGTTCCGCCGGGATGATGCATCCGGTCCTGATCACCTATTTCACCTGGCTGGGCGA
>CAYMQX010000357.1:0-3670 GCA_964392495.1 uncultured Anaerolineaceae bacterium | reverse complement strand
GATGGATATCAAGCCAACCGCAACCTGGTGCTTAGTGATGGTTCGCGGGCCGATTCGATCCCTGGACTGGAGATCCTGGCGGATGATGTGCGTTGTACACATGGTGCAACGGTTGGAAAACTGGAGGCGGAACCCCTCTTTTATCTGAAATCACGCGGGATCCCTCAGGCTGAGGCCGAGAAGATAGTTGTTGAAGGTTTTTTCGATCCGATCTTCCAGCGTATTCCGTTTGAAGGTGTGCGGGAGCGATTCCAGGAATATATCGCCTGGAAGATGGGAAGCTGATCTCCCTTTTTGACACCGGGTGGGTGAAGTGACCCACAACGCAATTTTCAATCTATAATGAAGGATAGGAAAATGAGCAATCCTCGTGTAACTCGCATTTCATCCTCGGGTGTTGTGCGGAGCAAGTCTCAGGGAGGTCGTGTGGGACAGTTTTCATATATGCGGGCACCGGGTTCAGAGCATGCCTTTGAGGTGGGGGATTCGGTTGAGGTTTATTGCGATCATGAGAAGAATAGCGATCGCGTCCGTGGTTGGATTAAAGGAATCGTGGTCCAGGTGGACAATAAAATGGTAGCTGTGCAATTTCGCTCGAATGTATTCCTCACTGATGGGTGGATGGTGCCAGACCGGATCCTTTGGTATCCGCTTACATCTGAGCATATCAGGGCAGTTGTCGGAAAAACCAGAAAGCCCTCGAAGAAGGAAATTCCTGATTATTAGAAATACGAACCCGGCTGAGTTGGTTGTATCCATGCCCCTAAACATTCAAAAAGTCCGCGGGGATTTTCCAATCCTTGAGAGAGAAACCCGTCCAGGAGTCCGCCTGGTTTATCTGGATTCCACGGCAACCAGTCAGAAGCCAGCGCCCGTGATCGAGGCAATGGATGAATTCTATCGGCTCTCTAATGCCAACATCCACAGAGGTGTACATACCTTGGCCGAGGAAGCCACTGCCATGTACGAGGCGGCACGCAGCAAAATCGCAGGATTTATCAATTCGCCCTCCCCGGTGCAGATCATATACACTCGGAATACTACTGAGTCGATCAACCTTGTGGCCTACAGTTGGGCGCGCGCTAACCTGCGGCCTGGCGACTTGGTGCTCTTGACAGAGATGGAGCACCACTCCAACCTGGTCCCCTGGCAGATACTGTCGACCGAGAGAGGGATTCAGCTGGATTTCATCCCTGTAAATGAAGCGGGTCTGCTGGATCTGGATGGTTACCGTAAGCTGCTGGAGAAGGCCCCAAGACTCGTCTCATTTGTACATATGTCCAACGTTTTAGGGACAATCAATCCCGCTGCCGAAATCATCCATCTTGCACATGAAGCAGGAGCAATTACGATGGTGGATGCGGCTCAGTCGGTTCCGCACTTAAAAGTCGATGTACAGGCGCTGGATGCGGATTTCCTGGCATTTTCGGCTCATAAGATGTGCGGTCCCACTGGAATTGGTGTTCTTTATGGAAAAACACCTCTTCTGGAGTCCATGCCTCCCTTTATGGGAGGGGGGGATATGATACGGGAGGTTAAGCTTCGATCTTTTCGGCCCAATTCGCTCCCGCACAAATTCGAGGCAGGTACCCCGGCGATCGCCGAGGCCATAGGCTTTGGCGCTGCAGTGGATTATCTCTCAGAAATCGGGATGGATTTAATCGCGGAGCACGAACATGAGGTCAGTGCGTATGCCTTGGACCGCCTTGAAGAAGTGCCGGGCGTGCGCGTTTTTGGCCCCTCCGCCGAAAGAAAGGGCGGAGTAGCGGCATTCACCTTGGAAGGTGTTCATCCGCATGATGTGGCACAGATTCTCGACCGAGATGGGATCGCTGTTCGTGCCGGACATCACTGTGCACAGCCATTACACGAGAAATTTGGAATTCCTGCCACGAGCCGGGCCTCCTTCTACCTGTACAATACAAAGGAGGAAGTGGACAGGCTTGTGGATGGGCTCTATAAAGTCAAAGAAATCTTCGGTTAGCAAGGACCAGCCGGCGGAGTAATATGGACGATCTCTATCGGGAAGTTATTATCGAGCATTACAAACACCCCGCTTTTCGCGGCCGGCTGAACCCAAATGACATTTCGTTTGCGGATAATAACCCTTTGTGTGGAGATCATATTCAGATCGACTTGCGCGTAGGTGATGATGGCCGGGTGTCGGATGCCCGTTTCGAAGGTCATGGATGCGCGATCTCGCAGGCCTCAGCAGACCTCCTGATGGAAGCGATCATCGGGAAATTGGTTGAAGATGTAAAGCACATGAACAAGCAGGATATCCTTGACCTTTTGGGCATTGAGCTCGGCCCGGTTCGGTTGAAGTGTGCCCTGCTCTCATTAAAGGTCTTGAAAGCCGGGGTATATGGCCTCGGCGCGGCAAGCGATGACCTTGTTGAATAATACGGTGGGCGAATCGAGCGCTTCAGACGCAGGTGAGAGGTCAATGTTCAATTACACAGCTTTGGATGAGACCAGCGTGGAGTTTCTGGAGATCGCTCCAGTGGAAGATCTACCCAATGGCCAGCGGTTATTTATAGAGATCGCGGACCGTCCGATTGTCATGTTTAATATTGCGGGACAATATTTCGCGATTGGGGATGTGTGTACTCATGATGGCGGGCCCCTGGGCGATGGCGATTTGGAAGGATTTAATATCGTCTGTCCGCGTCATGGGGCAGAGTTTGATGTACGCACGGGGAAAGTGATGCAAATGCCGGCGGTGGTGGATATTCCGGCTTATCCGGTGCAGGTGCGCGATGGTATTATATGGATAGGAGTCCCCCGGGAGCTTTGAAGTGTAAACATATTGGGATCCCTGGCTGGTTCCTTCCCCGATCCCATAAGCGACCGCCGATTGGTTCGAGGTGCCACTGAACCTGTGTGAGCGCCCAAGCGACAGGAAATGGTCAAGCCAACAGTAATAACCTTGGATTGATCGGCAATCGATCAGGGGGGGTCAGATACATCGTTCGAAAGATCCAACGATGCGCAAGATATCAAAGCCTTCAGCCAGGGGGCACTCAGCCAATGCACCATGCCGCACCATGATGGAGCGCGTCAACTCGCTGTTAAAATAATATCGATCACGATAGGTGGCGTAACAAGCCAGTGCTTCAATTTTCTTTTGAACGTCCTGCTCGGAGACTTCCACGATAAAGTGAGGAAAAAAACCATAGGATGATCGAACAACATCAAATCCCAGGAGGGTAATGCCGCGGTAGGCACGCAAAGCCTCCTCGGTAATCACGTTGTGATCTTGATGGATATCATTCCGGCTGTGCACAAATATCAGATCAGGCTGGAAATCACGGCGAAATTTCAGGAAATATTCAAGAATCTCTTGACGGGAATCTGGGAATACCCGCGTGGTAAAAGGCCCAAAAATGACCTTTTCTGAAGGTACTCCAAGGACCGCCATGGATGCAAAGTGTTCATCCCTAAGGTCCTTCAGATCGGGGTTTTTTTGATTGTCAGACAAGGTGACGCAAAGAACATCTGTCTCATTGACAATGTGATGCAACAAAGCACCGCACCCCAGTTCGATATCGTCGGGGTGTGCCCCGATAAATAGAACCTTTTTTCCGAAGAAATTCATGGACAAAACTTTTCAGAGGAATGACCGGATTATTTGGTTGCCAGGATTCCGACAAACACCTTGTTCATGAAG
>CAYMQX010000356.1:0-3672 GCA_964392495.1 uncultured Anaerolineaceae bacterium | reverse complement strand
GGCGCTACTCCGGCTATGCCTGGGGCATGGGCCCGGAGCGCCAGTTGATGCTGCGCTACAAGATCGACGATATTCGCTACTTCTGGGGAAACGACCTGCGTTTCCTTGAGCAGTTCATCTAAAAAAAAAAGGAAAAGAGCTGCCTGATGAAGCTACCCATTTCATGGCTCAAAGAATTCATCGACCTCGACGGCCTGAGCGTCGAGGAGATCGCCCGCCGCTTCACACTGGCCGGGTTGGAAGTGGACGAGATCCAGTATGCCGGGCTGCCCATGCCCGATTACAGCCACGGAGAGCGGCACGACTTCAAGACCAACGGCATCGCCTGGGACCCTGAAAAACTGGTGGTCGCCGAGGTGCGGGAAGTGAAAGCGCATCCCAACGCCGACCGCCTGACCCTGCTGGACCTGTACGACGGCCGGGAGGAACACACGGTGCTCACCGGCGCGCCCAACATCTTCCACCTGAAAGGCGCAGGGAAACTGGACAGGCCCCTCAAGGTGGCGTGGGCCAGGGAAGGCTCCGTTCTCTTTGACGGTCATGCCGAGGGCCGCCAGTTGATGACTCTTAAACGCACAAAGATCCGCGGCGTCGATTCCTATTCGATGGTCTGCTCGGAGAAGGAACTGGGCATCAGCGATGAGCATGAGGGCATCATCCTGCTGGATGAGGAGGCCCCGACCGGTATGCCGCTGGTCGATTATATGGGCGATGCGGTGCTGGATATCAGCATCCTGCCCAACATGGGCCGCAATGCCAATGTGCTGGGACTGGCGCGCGAGTTGGCCGCCTCCACCGGGCGGGCATTGCATAAGCCTGACCTGGGTCTGAAAACGGGCGGCGAACCCATCCAGAAGCGGGTCTCCATCCACATCACACAGCCGGAGTTCAACCCGCGCTTCGTACTGGGGTTGATACGCAGCGTGGAGATCAAGCCCAGCCCGTACCAGGTGCAGCGCCGCCTGCGACTGTCAGGCGTACGCCCCATCAACAACATCGTGGATGCGACCAACTACGCCATGCTGGAACTGGGAGAGCCACTGCACGCCTTCGATTATGATGTCCTCGTCCAGCGCGCCTCCGGGAAGGATGTCAGGATCATCACCCGCACAGCCCGCGAGGGCGAGAAACTGACCACGCTGGACGGGGTCGAGCGCAGACTGACAGCAGGCAACGTGCTGGTCTGCGATGAAAAAGGACCGCTTTCACTGGCAGGTGTGATGGGAGGCCGGGAGAGCGAGGTGTACGATGCCTCCAAAGAGACGCTGGACGCCCGGGGACCCTCCATGGAAGAGGGCCGCGGCAAAGCGAGCCTTCGCGGCGCCAGCACCGTGAACATCCTGCTGGAAGGGGCGGCCTGGGATTTCATCAACATCCGGCGCAGCGCCAAGGAGCACAACCTTCCCTCCGAGGCTTCCTTCCGCTTCTCGCGCGGGGTGCATCCCGCGCTGGCCGAGGCAGGCGTGCGGCGCGGTCTGGGTCTGATGGCTGCATGGTCGGGCGGAACGGTCGCGCCTGGCCTGGTGGATGAATATCCGCTGCCGCCCAACGACCCCACAGTAACGGTAACGCCCGCCGAGGTGCGGCGCTTGCTCGGCATCGAGTTAAGTCCGGAGGAGATCGCAAACCTGCTGCGCCGGCTGGAATTCGAATGCAGAGTGGAAGGTGATGCCGTACATGCCAGTACCCCACCCAGCCGGCTGGATATCGGGGAGGGCGTCATTGGCCAGGCTGATCTCATCGAGGAGATCGCCCGCAGCTACGGCTATGACCGGATCCCGGAGACGCGCATGGCCGATCCCCTGCCGCCGCAGGTGGGCAGCCCGGCCTTCGAATGGGAGGAGCACCTGCGCGACCTGCTGGCCGACCTGGGCATGCAGGAGGTGATCAATTACCGCATGACCTCGCCCGAACGCGAGAGACGCTTCTTCCATCTTGACCCAAAGCTGCCCGATCCGCAAAAGGATTATGTGCGCGTCAGCAATCCGAACACCCCCGAGCGCACCGTCCTCCGGCGCAGCCTGACGGCCTCGGTCCTGGAGACCGCCGAAAAGAACCGCCGGGCCGCGACCCTGGCGCTCTTCGAACTGGGACCGGTGTTCATCCCGGTACAGGGACAAGCCCTGCCCGAGGAGCCGGGGAAATTGGCACTGCTGATGACCGGGCGAAGGAACGCTGCCGCCTGGGATGTCAAGGATTCGCCCACCCTGGACTTCTACGACATGAAGGGACGCATCGAGTTGATGCTGGCCGGTCTGCGCTGCCGGGAGATCAGCTATGCGGCGGCTGAGGATATCCCCTACCTGCACCCTGGCAAGGCCGCGGCCGTCAAAGTGGAGGGACGCATCGTAGGCGTCTTCGGCGAGCTGCACCCCCTCGTGAAGGAACTCTATGAACTGGGCGAAGACCCGCTCTTGACGGCCGAGTTCGATATCGCCGCGCTGCGCGCCTCCGCACCCGTATATGGCATCACACCGGTCTATGACTTCCCGCCGGTCTATGAGGACATCGCCGTGATCGTGGATGAGAAGGTGGAGGCCGCCCGGGTCGAGGCGCTCATCCGCCAGACTGGCGGAAAGAGCCTGGCGGCGGTACGGCTCTTTGACCTGTATCGCGGCGGGCAGGTTGGCCCGGGGAAGAAATCGCTGGCCTACAGCCTCACCTACCAGGCTCCCGACAAGACCCTGACCGATTCCGAAGCCGCCGCCATCCGCAACAAGATCGTCAAACGGCTGGAGCAGGAACTGGGCGCAAAGCTCAGGAGCTGACGAACCTGATGTCATTACGGGGAGGGTTGTCAGTCTCTTCGAGACTGACAGCCGGCGGAACAATCTTTCATGAAATGGACGCTATTGCCTCGCCTGGCTCGCAATGACATCTTTTTCTTTTCGTGTATTTCTTGTCCTGCCCTAATGCGAATACGTGAAACTGAAAAAATCCGATTCGGTGATGAATGACTTGTCGCGCCAGTTATACAGGCGCACTTTGAACTTCATGTCCACTTTGGAAATACCCGGGTCAATATTGATCGCATCATAGGGCAGGAAAAGGGTGTAATCAGCATAGCGGGTGGATTCATACGGCGGCGTAAAGTCCTCCGCAACGGCAAGCTGACCTGCGGAGGCCATATGCACCGTATCGCCCGGTCGGGCCGCCAGCGTCTGCCCGGTCGCATAGAAGAAATAAGCGCCGATATTGCAGCGGATCTCCTGCATCTGCTCCACACTGAACTTGATGTGGATCCTCATTCCCTTTTGCCCGCCCTCGACGGTATTGTGGTCCACCGTCACCGTCTCGATCTTCCCCAGGACCGGCACCACGGCCAGTTCATCGGGATTATCTGGATTGGCCCACTTATAGCCCGAAGCTGGCTGCCAATTGCCTTCCTTATCTGAGGAAACGATGTTCGGGTGGTCGGGGTCCTCCAGGCCTGCCTTCCATTCGACTCGCAGGTCGCCTGGTTTCGAGCTCACCCAGTCGTAACCGGCCTCGGGATGCCAATCGCCCCGGGTTTGCGAGGCGATCACATGCGGATATTCCGGGTGTCTCATCCCCGGGACCCAGGGCGCTTCCGTGGTCGCGGCAGGAACTGTGAGGACGATCTGGGTGGGCGGGACCTGGGCGGTTTCCCGGCGGCTTGAAATGACCGGCCCCAGAATTGTAGCCCCGGCT
>CAYMQX010000355.1:0-3697 GCA_964392495.1 uncultured Anaerolineaceae bacterium | reverse complement strand
CCTTGAGGAGGGTGCTTTTGCCCGCGCCGTTGTGACCGATCAGCCCCAGGACCTCCCCCCGGTGGATCTCCAGGTTCACTCCCTTGAGGGCCTGGAATTCGCGGAAGCGGATGCGCCCCTGCATGAGGCGGATCATGAATTCCTTGAGGGTGCCGATGCGTTCCTCGGGGGCGCGGTAATGCACGCTGATGTTTTCCAGGGTGATCATGGCGTTGGTCATGCGCGTGCCTCAGGCCTCGTAGGTGAAGCGGTCGGACTGCGAGGCGAAGATCAGCCAGCCGGCGGCCAGCACCCCGAAGGAGATCAGCGAGGCCACCGTCAGGGTGGGCAGGTCGGGAAAGCGTCCCTCGTAGATCGGTTCGCGAAAGATCTCCACCAGGTAGAGCATGGGGTTGAACTGGAACACAGCCTGGGCGAGCGGCGAGGTGACGATGCTGCGGGGGTACAGGATGGGCGTCAGGTACATCCAGGCCGTCAGCAGCACCTGGTACATCTCCAGCACGTCGGGGAAGGAGAGCGCCATCGTGGAAAGGATCAGGCTGAAGCCGAGGGAGAAAGCCGCCAGCATGAGCATGGCGACCGGGATGAAGACGATGGAGATGTGCAGGTTCGTCCCCAGGAAGAGGGCGATCACCACGAGCGGGACGAAGGACAATACCAGGTTGATGAGCCCGGTGCCGATGGCCGCCACACAGAAGATGCTGCGCGGCAGGTAGATGCGGTGCAGGAGGGGCTCGCCCCACACCATCTGACGGATGGAGGCCACCGTGGTCTGCGAGAAGAAGGTCCAGGTGATGAGGCCGCTGAGCACATAGATGGGGTAGTTGCGCACCTGGTGGAACAATTGCGAGAAGACCAGCGTGAGGATCAACATCATGCCGAGGGGCTGGATCATCGTCCAGCCGATGCCGAGGACGGAACGCTTGTAGCGTGTGACGATATCGCGGCGGACGAGCTGGAAGATAAGGTCGCGGTATTGCCAGACGCCGCGCAGTTCTTCCAGGGCCACCGATCCGCGCCGGGCGCTGTCGTAGACCTTGAAGCTGGTGTGATGGAGGGTATCGGTCATGGTCGTGTCGGAGGCGCTTATTATATCCTTTGGGGGGCAAGAAAAAACCCCGCCGGGGGCTTCTGGTTGGATGGGGAAATTATAACCGAACGCGGAGAAGTACAGCCGGACACATACCTCGCTGGCCGAGGGTCTTCGCGTAGCATATCATCCCGACAGGGACCCCGGTGTTCTTCCGAGGCCTGACCCCGACCCCTGGCGAAACGGGAGGGGAGTAGAGGCTGGATCTAATGTCAGGAATGCTTCGCGATCCCCGAAACGGGAGGGGAGGAGCAATGATCTTTATGGCATATCCTCTCCCAATTTATGCCACCTCTCCCCCTTTCCTCCCAGGAAAGGGGGCCGGGGGGATAGGTCCGCAGGGAGGCGCTTCCCCTCCCCTCCACCTCGCCCGGCGAGCCCGGAGGGCTTTCGTGGGGACTGAGCAGGGGCTTCAGCCCCGGCGTCTCAGTATTTCGTGTGGGGCTGCTTCGTCGGGAAGAGCGCCCTCCTCGCAGCGACATGTTTGGGACCTCCCCCCTTTCCTCCCAGGAAAGGGGGCCGGGGGGATAGGTCCGCAGGGAGGCGCGAGGGGGGCCAAAGACCTCTGTCTTACATCACCTCGGGCGCCTCGATCGTCAGCAGGCGCAGCGCGGAGGCAATGACCTGCCGGGCGGCGGCCACCAGCCGCAGGCGCGCCTGCTTCTGCCTCTCCTCCCCGGCTTGCAGCACCGGTACGGCATGGTAGAACGAGTGGAAGGCGTTCGCCAGGTCATAGGCATAAGCCGCCATCAACTGCGGGCGGTAGTCCTGCGCGGCCTGCGCCACCACCGCCGGGAACTTCGCCAGCAGCTCGATCAGGTCGGTCTCGTGCCGGGTCAGCTCATAATCGAAGGGAGCCTCGTCCAGCCCGGCGGGTTTGACCCCGGCCTTCTTCAGGATGCTGTTGGCGCGCACGTGCGCGTTCTGGATGTAGGGTCCCGTGCGCCCGTCGAAGGACAGCGCCTCGTCCATCTGGAAGACGATATCCTTGCGGTTGTCCACCGCCAGGATGGAATAGGCCAGCGCCCCCAGCCCGATCTGTGAGGCGATCCTGCGCCGCTCGCCCTCGGGGATCTCGCCGCTCTTCTCGGTCTCCAGGGTCAGGACGCGGTGGACGGCCTCGTCGGCCACATCCTTGAACAGCACCACCCTGCCCTTGCGGGCAGACATGGCCCCCTCCGGCAGCGTGATGAACCCGTAGGACAGGTGGTGGCACTTGGCGGCCTGCGGGAAGCCCCACAATTCCAGGATCTTGAAGGCCTGCTGGAAGTGCAGCTCCTGGCGGAAGTCCACGACGTAGATCGAGCGGTCCACGTGGTAATCCTCGAACTTGACCTTCGCCAGCGCCAGGTCCTTGGTCAGGTAGAGGCTGGTGCCGTCGCTGCGCAGGACGACCGCCGTGCGGTATTTTTCCTTCTTGAGCCCCAGCTTCTCGTCGATCTTGACGATCACCGGGCCGCCCTGCGGGCGCTCATCCTCGGCGATGCCCCGGTCCAGCAGTTCCTGGACGATGGCCTTGGAAGGCTCGTCCACCTCGCTCTCGTAGAACCAGACGTCGATCTTGATGCCCAGCATCTCCAGGATATCGCGCAGCTCGATGAGGCTCCACTCGCGGGTCTCCTTCCAGAGGGCGCGCACATGCGGGTCGTAGGCGTCCCACTTGCGGTACATCTCGCGGCGCTCGGCGTCGTAGGCTTCGCGCTGGGCTTTCTCCGCGGGCGTCTCACCCTCCTGCGGCTCCAGCCGCGCGCTGACCTCGGCGTAGATCTTCGCCAGCCACTGGCCGCGCTCGTGGATGCCCTCGGGCTCCTGCCCCTTGTAGAAACGCTCGTAGGCCCAGACCACCGTGATGACGCCCAGGCCGATATCGCCGGGATAGGAGGCGCGGATGGTATCGAAGCCGTCGAACTCCATGATGCGCGCCAGCGACTCGCCGAGCAGGGCGGTGCGCACATGGCCGATGTGGAAGGAGTGGTGGGTGTTGGGCTGGGCGTACTCGATCATCACCCGCTCGGTCTTGCGGGGGCCGCGGCCGTAATCCGCTCCGGCGGCCAGGATCTCCTCCACCACCTGGCGGGCATACTCCGAGGTCTCGAAATAGACGTTGAGGTAGCCCTTGACGGCCTCCACGCGGCTGACGCCCGGAAGCGCACCCAATGAGTCGCGCGCCAGCTCGGCCAGCTCCTGGGCGCGCTGCGGGACGGGCTTGCCCGTCCCCCGTCCCTGGCGGGCCTCATCGGCGGCGGTCTGGAACAGGGAGGTGCCGGTGCCCCATTCCCCGGCAAAGGGGATGGCCGTCCATTTGAGCGGCGCGAGCCTCAGCCCGTTGGCCTCCGCAATGCGGCGCAGCTTTTCTTCAAGCGTTTGTTGGAGTTCGTTGGACATTGCCGGGAATTATATCGTAGAGGGATAAACAAAGACTTCCGAAGTCATAATGGCTTCGGAAGTCTGGATGGAAAAACTACGCCGGTCACTTCTTCTTGCCGGTCTTCTTGTCCTTGCTTTCCTCAACCGCTTCGGCAGCGGCGGGAGCGGCGGGGGTGAACTTCGCCAGGCGCTTCATCAGGCGGCCCTTGCGGCGGGCGGCATTGTTCGGGTGCAGCACGC
>CAYMQX010000354.1:0-3703 GCA_964392495.1 uncultured Anaerolineaceae bacterium | reverse complement strand
GACCTGCCTGACAACATCCTCCAGGTGCTGGGCCGCGAAACCATCAAGATGGAGCGCGAGTTCAATCGCCGGGCCGGTTTCACCCCGGAGGATGATCGGCTCCCCAAGTGGATGACCGAGGAGCCTCTCAGTCCGCACAATTCGGTCTTTGATGTGGATACCCAGATCCTCGACCATATCTTTGACGACCTGTAGACTGCCGGAGGGAAAACAAAAAAACCTGCGGTTCACCGGCTGCAGGTTCTGTCCACTCTGTTCTTATTTGGTAAAGCGGAAGAGCCACAGAGGAGATTTGAACTCCTGACCGGTCGATTACGAATCGACTGCTCTACCAGCTGAGCTACTGTGGCGGGCTTGGCGGCGGGGATTATACAGGATGTGTCGGGAACTGGCAAGTTTTTAGCGCCTCGTGTTGTCTATATCCATGGCGACGGGGCGCTTGCGTTCTTCATATGCCATCGTCGTATATTTCAATGGGAAATTGGCAGGGAACCCTATGCTGCGGATCGCGATGATCTCTTATCACACATGCCCGCTCGCCACCCTGGGAGGCAAGGATACGGGCGGGATGAATGTGTATGTGCGGGACTTGACCCGCCAATTGGGTCGTATGGGCATCCATGTGGATGTCTTCACCCGTTCCCAGGATGAGCATGTGCCGCATGTGATCCATGAACTGGGCTACGGAAACCGGGTGGTGCACGTCCCCGCCGGCCCCGAGATCCCCCTGAGCAAGCGTGAGATGGTGGAATACATCCCGGCTTTTGTACAGGGCATCCAGGCTTTTGCGGTGGAAAAAGGAATCCAGTATGACCTGATCCACAGCCACTACTGGATGTCAGGCCTGGCTGCGGCAGCTCTTTCCGATTCCTGGGGGGGGACCCCCATCGTGCACATGTTCCATACACTGGGTGAGATGAAAAACCGGGTGGCGCGCTCCGCTGAAGAACGCGAAGACCCCGTTCGCATCGAGAGTGAAAAGCGCATTCTCGCACGTGCAGATCGGATCGTCGTTGCCACCCCTGCAGAAGAGACCCAGCTTCGATTTCTCTACCTGGCGGATTATCACAAGCTGGTCACGATTCCCCCGGGCGTGGACGTAAGCCACTTCTATCCCATCCCGGCGGATGAGGCCAAGTCATTCATTGGCATCAAGCCGGAGCATCGACTGGTGCTGTTCGTGGGGCGGATCGAACCGCTGAAGGGTGTGGATACCCTTTTGCGCGCCATGTCCTGCCTGAAAATCCGCAATTTGAACCGCCCTGTGCACCTGGCCATCATCGGCGGTGATCCGGGCGCGGACCCGCGTGAGATGAGCGGAGAAATGGCCCGCCTTCAGAAGCTCTCCGACGAGCTGTGCATGGGTGGGACCGTGGTCTTTCTGGGAAAACGCAGCCAGGATACCCTGCCGTACTATTACTCGGCTGCCGAGGTGCTGGTCATGCCCTCCCTCTACGAGTCTTTTGGAATGGTGGCCCTGGAGGCCATGGCTTGCGGCACTCCTGTGGTCGCCTCACAGGTTGGCGGGCTGGCCTACCTCGTGCAGGATGGAAAGACGGGCTATACGATCCCGGACAACGATCCTGATATTCTGTGCGAGAAATTAAGCGGCCTGCTGAGCAGCCCCGATCTGCACCGGCAGATGGCGATGTGCGCTGCTGCCTATGCCCAGGATTATTCTTGGGAAAATATCGCAGCAAAGATCGTGGATTTGTATGCTGATGTGCTGGATGGGCGAAAACAGAAGGCGACCGGGGTAAAACCCGCCTCTGTTCAGGCTTCTACCTGAAATGTCCCGACCTGCTGGACTCCTGAAGAAGGTCTCCGGCTACCGGGGGCCTATTCCTTCATCTTCACGTAGAACAATACGGAGCCATCGATCTCCTGGGAGCGCATCTCGAAGATATCCTTCATGCTGCGCACCAGCCGCGAAAGCTGTTTTTGTCCGTAGGTGCGGGGGTCAAAGCTTGGGTCGAGCTGGTAAAGGCTGGTCCCCATAACGTCCAGTCGGGCCCAGCCGTCCTCCCGGACTGCCATATCGTATGCCTGCTCAAGGATCGGCAGCGGATCCGGATCGGTCCGGTTTTCAGCCTCGGTCCTTGCCTCAGCCTCGCTCTTCGAATCCCCCCCGTTCTTTGGCCTGGAACTCTGCTTGCGGTGTGTGGCCGTGCTGCGGGTCTTCTTTTTCTCAGCGGCCAGGTTCTCCGTAAAGACGAAAACATCGCAGGCATTGACGAAGGGCTTGGGGGTCTTCTTTTCACCGATCCCCATGACGAATACCCCGCTCTCGCGGATGCGCGTGGCAAGACGCGTGTAATCGCTGTCCGATGAAACCAGGCAGAAGCCCTCCACAACGCCGGAGTGCATGATGTCCATGGCGTCGATGATCATGGCGCTGTCGGTGGCATTTTTCCCGATGGTATATCGAAATTGCTGGATGGGCTGGAAGGCATGGAAGTTCAGGGTTTCCTTCCAGGAATTCATATTGGAGGTGGTCCAATCGCCGTAGATCCGGCGCACCGTTACCTGTCCGTAGCGGGCGGCTTCCACCAGCATTTGGGAGAGCAGCCCGGCCTGGGCATTATCTCCGTCGATTAGCATGGCAAGCTTGTGTCGCGGCAGGGAAGTTAATTGTTCGTCTGTCATGACCTGCATTATACCCGGTGGCGGTGCCGTTCACACGTTCCTCGCATCCTCACTTCCCGGGCCCCGGTCACCATGCCTTATTTGCTCCGGGTAAAATGAGGCCGGCAGTCCGTATTCCAGAACGCCGGACCGGATCATGACCACGATAACCGGCTTTATCGGATCTTCATATATGACGGGTAGAATGAGGATATGGCCAGGATACTGATCATCGACGATGAACCCTCCATTGTGAATCTGGTGAGCGCCTACCTGAGACCGGAAGGCTACCAGATCTTTACGGCCGCCGACGGTCCCTCCGGTTTGAAAGCCGCGCATGCCTATAAGCCTGACCTGATCCTCCTGGATGTCATGCTTCCCGGAATGGATGGTGTGGAGTTGCTCTCGCGCCTGCGCCGTGACTCAGATGTGTACGTGATGATGCTGACCGCCCGCACGGAGGAAACCGACAAGGTAGTCGGCCTGACGGTGGGCGCGGACGACTATGTGACCAAGCCCTTCAGCCCTCGCGAACTGGTGGCCCGCATCAAATCTGCGCTGCGGCGTCTTGAGAAGTCGCCTGCTGCCACGGCGGAATCTGGTATTCTTTCATTTCGTCACCTGCGGATGGATGAAGGCGCACGGATTGTGACGGTGGATGACCGGCCTATCGATCTGACAGCTATCGAGTTCGACCTATTGTGGGCGCTGGCGCAAAACCGAGGCCGCGTACTGAGGCGCGAGCAGTTGCTCGAAATAGTATGGGGTGGAGCATATTTTGGAGAAATGCGCGTAGTCGATGTTCATCTTGGTCATGTGCGCCAAAAAATTGGCGTTCCCGGTCTGATCGCCACCGTCCGAGGCGTCGGTTATCGCTTCGAGGATGAACCCTTATGAAGATACTGTCTCTGCGCCTCGGCATCAAGCTGTTTGTATCTTTTCTTCTTGTCATTTTGGTGGGGTTGGTCATACTCTTACTGACCGCGCGCCTCGCCACCCCGCGCGCCTACCAGCGTCACTTCTTCATGATGGAACAGCAAATTGGAGGGGGCATGATGGGTGGCAGAGGAACAGGCCC
>CAYMQX010000353.1:0-3711 GCA_964392495.1 uncultured Anaerolineaceae bacterium | reverse complement strand
GCTTTCTTGACACAACTGTACCCCTGTGCTAAATTTATCGCATCTTTAAGGTATTATCGTCGCCCTTAGGGTGCGGGAATGCCAGTTCTTCTGGAGGGCCGGTTTGTCCAAATCTCGAACACAACAAATGGTTGACCGCCTGCGCGAATTGCAGGCCTCATCTCCGGATATAGAAGCCTCCGCCATTGTAAGCGTGGATGGCCTGACGATCGCCTCTGCGCTGCCCCAGGGTGTGGAGGAGGACCGGGTCTCGGCGATGTCGGCTGCCATGCTCTCCCTGGGCGAGCGTATCGCCAACGAGCTGGGGCGTGGGTCCCTGGAGCAAGTCTATATCAAGGGGGAAAAGGGCTATGTGGTCCTTATGTCTGTCGGGGAGGAGGCCGTACTGACCGCCCTGGCGCGCGAGCAGGCCAAGCTTGGCCTTATCTTCCTTGATATGCGGCGTGCCGCTGAAGACCTGACAAAGCTGATCTAATGGAGATCCAATGAGCCCCGTTGAAAAAAGCGGTCTGTATTACAACAACAAATTCGGTCTGATCACCATCAAATCACTGGAAGAAGTGATGGGGAAAAATGGCCTGAATGCCATTTTAAATCTTGCCGGCCTGAATCAGTATATCGAAAACTATCCTCCGGATAATCTCGACAAAGGCTTTGATTTTGCCGAACTTTCGGCAATTGGGACGGGGCTGGAGGAGATGTATGGGCCGCGTGGAGGCCGAGGCCTGGCGCTGCGGGCGGGCCGGGCTACCTTTTCCGATGCCCTCAAGAACTTTGGTGCCCTGGCAGGCGTGGCCGACCTGGCGTTTGTTGTGCTCCCTCTACAATCCAAGCTGCGCATCGGGCTTCCGGCGTTTGCCAAGATCTTTACTCAATTGACAGACCAGCATACCACCGTGGAAGAGAAGGATAATGAATTCATCTGGACGATCCATAAATGTCCCGTATGTTGGGGACGTTCAGGATCGGACAAGCCGGTCTGTTTCATCGCCACCGGACTGCTCCAGGAAGCGCTCAAATGGGTCTCTGGGGGCAATGAATTCCGCGTCAATGAATCCAAATGCGTAGCCATGGGCGATCCGGTGTGCGAATTCGTGATTCAAAAAGAACCCCTCACCTAGGCTGCACTTGTGTTAGAGAGCAAACCCCGGATCTTGATAGTCGAAGACGACCTCGATATAGCTGAGATGCTGAACGCGTATTTCCGCGTCCAGGGATATGAAATATCCACTGTGAATTGGGGGGAGGATGGACTGCGTTCCGCACTCACGGTCCACCCGGACCTGGTCATTCTGGATATTCGCCTGCCGGATATCGATGGCTATGAGGTCGCCCGCCGGCTGCGGACCGAACGGCGCACCCAGGACATTCCCATAATTTTCCTGACGGAGAAGCGCGAGCGCGCTGACCGCCTGAAGGGACTGGAGCTTGGCGCCGATGACTACGTCACCAAACCCTTCGACGTGCAGGAATTGCGCCTGCGTGTCCGCAATGCCCTCCGGCGGGTAAGTCAGGGGTCGCTTACCAACCCCATCAGCGGGCTTCCCGAAGGAGCCCTGGTGGATGAGCGGCTATCGGAGCAGATCCAAAAGGGCAGCTTTGGTGTCATGCTGGTAAGCCTTCAGAACATGGATGCTTTCCGGGAGACTTATGGATTTGTGGCCTCGGATGATGTGCTGCGGGCCTTCAGTGTGATGATCACCAATACGCTTCGCGAGCTTGGCAGCCCTGATGACTTCTTCGGACATTTATCACCGACCGATTTCCTGCTGATCGCTCCCCAGGGCAACCTTTCCATGCTGGAAGAAAAGCTCCGGACACGTTTGGAGCAGTCGTTGGAATATTTCTATCCCATCAAGGACAGGGAACAGAGCTCGAACCGCACAGATCGCCTCACCGTCATCTTGTCTACAGTGCAGTCCACGCCGGGTCAGTTCGCGTCACCTGAAGAGATCAAGACTGAACTGCTTCACCGGAAAAGGCCATAATTGCCGGATATTATTGTAGTCACACCGACCTATAACGAAGCGGAGAACCTTCCTGATCTGGTCTCCGCTTTATTTGCGCTTCCGCTTAATCTGGGTATTCTGATCGTTGATGACAACAGCCCGGATGGAACCGGAAAACTGGCGGATCAACTTGCCCGGTCCGACCCTCGCATCCAGGTACTGCACCGGCCTGCGAAGCAGGGGTTGCGATCCGCATACATCGAAGGATTTCGCCTGGCCTTGCGCCAGCCGGCTGGCGCCATCGTACAGATGGACGCCGATTTTTCTCATGATCCTGCAAATCTGGTGGAAATGCTGCATCTTCTCGAAGCCACGGATGTGGTGCTGGGGTCGAGGTATGTGCATGGAGGGTCAGTGGATCAGCGCTGGCCCCTGTGGCGCAAAGGACTCTCCGCCTTTGGAAATTGGTATGCACGGACCATCCTTGGGCTCCCACTGCGGGATGTAACGACCGGTTTTCGCATGTGGCGGCGACAGACGTTGGAGGGAATGCCCCTGGAACGCATCCACGCGAACGGCTATATCTTCCTGGTGGAAATGATCTACCTGGCCTGTTGTCTGAAATACAGGATTGGAGAGTCACCGATCTACTTCGCAGATCGCCGTTGGGGAAAGTCAAAGATGTCGCTGCGGATCCAGTTGGAAGCCGCAGGCCGGATCTGGCAGGTGCTTTGGAATTACAGGGATCTTCGCCGGCAGGGTGAAAAGGCGAGGCGGACTCTCCCCGGCGATTAAGCGTTTCAGGAAGATCGATCTGATGAAAAGCTACCGATCTGACCAGGCCTGGCTGAGTGATTCCCATTCAGTGAAATTGAGAGTCTCTGCGCGCCGCATGGGATCAATGCCCGCCTGGCGAAGAAGCGCTTCTGTCCCAACCGGGCTTATATGGAGACCACCCGCCAGAGAATTTCGCAGTGTTTTCCTTTTTTGGGCGAAGCCGGCTTTTGCCAACATGAAAAAGGTTGGGATCAAGGCGGGAGAGATAGCCGGTACCTTATGGATATCAACAGACAGAACAGCTGAGTCTACGTCAGGCACAGGGTAAAAGGCCGCAGCCGGAACAATCATTTTGATCTCTGGTTGGCCGAAGAGCTGTACGCTCAGAGCCAGCAGACTGAGGTCACCGGGTGCTGCGCAGATTCGTTCGGCCACCTCCTTTTGAATGGTAAGGATGATGCGGCGGGGACGTGGTTCAAATTCGAGCAGGTGTCGGATGATCGCCGAGGTAATGTAGTAAGGGATATTGGCAGCCACCAGGTATCCGGGCGTGTGAATGATATTGGGAAGCCGGATTTTCAGAACATCCCCTTGCACGATCTCTACATTCTGGAAGGAGGACAGGGCGGATCGTAATGCCGGGAGAAGCTGGGTGTCGATCTCCACTGCCACTACTTTTCCCGCGATCATAGCGAGGTGGCGTGTCAAGCTGCCAAGCCCCGGGCCGATCTCCAGCACAGTGTCTTCCGGGCCGATCCCTGCCGTGCGGGTTATACTCTCAAGCGTGGAGGGATCTTCAAGAAAATTCTGACCCAGGCGCCTGTCCGGGTGCAGCCCAAAGCGCCTTAGAACGGCGCGTACGTCCAACGGCGGAAGCTGTGACGGGCTTATTGGCATATAAAAGCGGGCTCCTCACCCCCCAGGGATAAGGGCGGGCCTGGCACAGGCCAGGTCCCGGCCTGGAAACGCGCTACATAGGCGCGGA
>CAYMQX010000352.1:0-3713 GCA_964392495.1 uncultured Anaerolineaceae bacterium | reverse complement strand
CGCGTTCAAGCCATGCCCCGCCTCGTAATAACGCCTCTCCTTCGGCGCAGAGGCCGCCTCGAAGAACGCTTCCGCCCGCGCGCGCGGCACATGCGGATCCTCCGTCCCGAACTGGAAGAGCAGCGGCGCGGGCGCAAGCCCCGCCACCCGCGCGATCGGGTCGAGCGGAGCGAACTCGCGTATGAAGGCCTCGCGCCCCTCCCCCTCCAGCGGCGGCGCGTACAGGAACCAGTCCGGGAAGCGCGGTGTCGCCGCCATGATGACGTAGTGCGTCGGGCGATGGTCCAGGCTCCCGGCCAGCACAGCGTACATCCCGCCGAAGTCGTGTCCCACCAGCGCAAAGCGCGAGGGGTCCGCGCCCGGCTGTGCCGCCAGAAAATCCATAAAGCGCCGCAGGTTCACCACCTCTTCGATGGAAAGCCGCAGATCCTCCGCCTGGGTGCGCTTGCTGAAGTAATCCGGGTCCGACCACATCGTCTCCACCGTCATGCACAGGGCGCCGCGCGAGGCCAGGATGCGCGCCTCCTCCACGAACTGCGAACGGTTGGAATCAGGCGAGGAGGGTTCGTACCAGTGAATAAAGAGCACAAGCGGAAAAGGGCCCTCCCCCGCCGGGCGGAACAGCTCCGCGGCGCGGCGGTAGCCGAAGGGCGTGTCGAAGATCAGCAGCGAGTGCTGCAAGCCCTCCTCCTCACCCCGGCGCCTCACGCGCACCTCTGCGGAGGTCAATTCAGGATATTCGTTAAGGTTTGCTTGCATTAAGCCTCCTTGCCAACCACTCGGACTGAACACGGCTGAAGCCCTCCGGCTGCGACCTATCCCCCCCGCCCCATAAAAAAAACATGTCGCTGCGAGGAGGGCGGGGAATGCCCGGCGCTTGGCCCGGACATTCCCGCCAACGAAGCAGCCCCACACGAAATACTGAGCTTGCTTCACCAGCCCCGCTCCACACAACAGAAATGATCTGCATGACCTCCCGCCTATTATATATTCCCCCTCCTGCTTGACACCCCTCCCCGGGAGGGTATAATCCCCCCAATCCGACCGCGTGAAGAGCGGGCGCCGGTCCAGCGTTCAGAGAGCCGCCGGGCGGTGCGAGGCGGTACGCAAGCCGGCCCCTTCCACTTCACCATGTCGCCCTCGCAGGGGCCGCGCCGCTGGCGCGTGCCGTAAGAGGTGCGGGAGCGCCCGTTAGCGCGCAGACCAAGGCAGCCGGTCTCTCCGGCCGCAAAAGCAGGTGGCACCACGAGACGCCCCCTCGTCCTGCAAACGGACCGGGGCGTATTCTTTTTTGTGGAGGCGCTGCCATGCTCGATATGAACCTGATCCGTGAAAAGCCCGAGGTCGTGCGCAAGTCGCTGCAGGACCGTCAGATGGACCCCGGCCCCGTGGAGATCATCCTGGAGCTGGACGCCCGCCGCCGCACGCTGCTGGGCGAGGTGGAGCAGCTCAAAGCCGAGCGCAACACCGTCTCCAAGGAGATCGGGCAGATGAAGGACGCCGCTTCCCGTCAGCCAAAGATCGAGGCCATGAAGCAGGTCGGTGAGAAGATCGCCAGGCTGGACGAGGAGATCAACGAGGTGGAGAAGAGCCTGCAGGAGCTCGCCGCCTCGCTCCCCAACCTCCCCGACCCGCGCACTCCCTACGGCAAGGACGAAAGCAATAACATTGTCCTGCGCACCCTCGGCGAGCCGCGCAGCTTCGACTTCACACCCAAACCCCACTGGGACCTCGGCCCCGCCCTCGGCATCATCGACTTCGAGCGCGGCACCAGGCTCACCGGCTCGCGCTTCTACGTCCTCAGCGGCCCCGGCGCCCGCCTCCAGCGCGCCCTCATCGCTTGGATGCTCGACCTGCACATCCGCCAGGGCTACCTGGAGAAATACCTTCCCTTCATGGTCAAGACCGCCACGGTCTTCGGCGCCGGGCAGCTCCCCAAGTTTGCCGACAACCTCTACAAGGACTTCGAGGAGGACCTGTACTTCGTCCCCACCGCCGAGGTCCCGCTCACCGGCCTGCACATGGACGAGATCCTCGCAGAGGAAAGCCTGCCGCGTTATTACACCGCCTACACCCCCTGCTTCCGCCGCGAGAAGATGAGCGCCGGGAGGGATGTGCGCGGCATCAAGCGCGGCCACCAGTTCGACAAGGTGGAGATGTACATCTACTGCCGCCCAGAGGAATCCGAGGCCATGCACCTCAAGATGCTGGCCGACGCCGAGCAGACCTGCGCAGAGCTCGGCATCCCCTACCGCGTCAAGCAGCTCTGCACCGGCGATATCGGCTTTGGCTCCGCCCTGACCTATGACCTGGAACTTTGGGCCCCTGGCTGCGACGAGTGGCTGGAGGTCTCCTCGGTCTCCAACGTGACCGACTTCCAGGCCCGCCGCGCCAACATCAAGTACCGCCCCAGCGACGGCGGCAAGACGCGCCTCCTCCATACCCTCAACGGCTCCGGGTTGGGGCTGCCGCGCACCCTCATCGCCGTCATGGAGAATTACCAACAGGCCGACGGCTCGATCCTCATCCCCGAAGTCCTGCGCCCCTGGATGGGCGGGGTTGATATAATCGGGCCCGGACCCCGATGACCGACACCGCGACCTTCTTCCTGACCCTGCTGCAGGCCATCACCCTCTTCGTGCTGTTCTTCGGGCTGGTGGGGCTGCTCGTGCCCGTCTTCCCCGGCCTGACCGTGATGTGGCTGGCGACTCTCGTCTATGCCCTCATCCTGGCGGCCAGCGGGCTGATGTTCCCCGTGGACTGGACGCTCTTCGGCGTCATTACCCTGCTGATGCTGGTGGGCAACGTCATCGACAACATCATCATCGCCCGGCACATGCGCGACCGCTCCATCCCCTGGAGCTCCATCCTGCTGGGCTACGCCGCCGGGATCGCCGCCAGCATCTTCTTCACTCCGCTGATCGGGCTGGTGGCCGCGCCCGCGGGGCTGCTCGCCGCCGAGTACCTGCGCCTGCGCGACCGCGGCGCCGCCCTCGATTCCACCAAGGCCTATATGACCGGTTGGGGCTGGTCCCTGCTGGTGCGCATCGCCATCGGCATCCTCATGCTGGGGTTGTGGCTGCTCTGGGCGCTGTTATAGGGATCGGAATGTCGTTCCCCATCCGCTCCGCTTCGGGGACGATGTGCGAGACCTTGCTGATTCGGTGAGAACCGGCAAAGTTGAAGCAATCTCCTCATTTCCGGGGAATGGTCTATTCGAGGGAGCTGCTTCCCTGGAGGAGGCTCCGCGATCATCATGGCGCCATCCCCTCCGCTGCCGCTTCGGGGACGTTCCGCGGGCCCTCGCTTCGCACACTGGGCGAACGCCGGGGCTTACGAAAGATAAGAAGGCATTCCCCTGCGGCGCCGCAGAGCAGGCGTGATCACCCGTAAACATGGAGGCACCGACACATGCTCTTCGATTTTCTGGATTTCCTGGCCCAGGCACTATACTGGTTCTGCTTCCTCCTCCCCGGCTTTGCGCTGGGACATTTTACTCTGAATGCCTACGCGAAGGCGGGCTGGCAAGTGCAGGTCGCCCTCGTGCTGGGATTTTTCCTCCTGCTCACAGGCGTCGCCAACTATACCCCCGACAGCCTCGCCTCCGCCTTCTTCCTCGGCGCGGGGCTCGCCTTCCTGCGTGATTTCCTGGGAAAAGAGGGAAAAACCTAAAGCCCCAAAGTATCTCGCGCTCTTAAGGATCTTAACGTGGC
>CAYMQX010000351.1:0-3714 GCA_964392495.1 uncultured Anaerolineaceae bacterium | reverse complement strand
CCGGTTGAATGGATTCCACCAACAGCGAGAGCGCCCTGGGGCGCGCCACGGGAATGGTGTGGCCGTTCCTTTCCACATGATCCAGCATGGCCTCGAGGGTGGTCTCTCTCCGGTTGATCAGGTCCTCGAAGCGCAGGCTCATGACCGAGGGTTGTTCCAGCCAGCGGAAGACGCCTTCGTAGCGTTCCCTCACGCTGACCATGTACAGGTCATCCTGATCGATGCCGGTAATGGCCACTTTCAGTCGCGCACCGAAATCGGAGAGCGAGGCATAGTAATCATGCATGCCATGGCTCTCCTGCATATCCGTGGCATAAAAGACCTGGGAGATCAACAGATCACGCGGGTCGCGGTAGATGAAGTAGTTGATGCGTCCCGGCTGGCATAGGAAGGCCGTGTTTTCGGGTGTGGCTTCCACATAACCCCAGCCGATCACACCCGGCGGGATCTTTTTCAGGTCGGCCAGGATCTGCTGCGGCGTACGGCGGCCGCCTTCCCTGGCGATCGTGCGCACGGGCGCGGCCTGAACGTTTTGATAGGGCATAATATGCGTAAAGCCGCTGAGGACCTGCAGCAGCAGGTGCGAGCCACTCTTGGGTTTGGAATTGCCAAAAAGCGGCGGGGCATCCCCAAAGGAGAGCCTCCTCCAGCGCAGAACAGCCTGCGCATACCGGACAGGTCCGCGTAAGAGACGGCGGATCGGGTTCATGCGGTCTTCACCGACCCCGCCTAATCCTCGCCGTTCACACGGCGGAGTTTCTTTAGCGAGGGTCTCTCGCTTTCATAGACCTTCTTGACCCCGTCGCCCAGGGAGTCCTCCGTCACGCGGATGTACTTGACCAGCCGCTCGAAGCCGCCTGGCTCCACCGAAGCGGCCTGGTCACTCCCCCACATGGCGCGGTCCAGCGTCAGGTGCCGCTCGACCAAACAGGCCCCGAACGCCACGGCGATGGCCGAGGGGACCAGCCCCACCTCATGGCCGGAATAACCGATCGGCAGAGCCGGGAATTCGCCGCGCAGGGTCTGGATCATGCGCAGGTTCAGCTCGTTCGGCTCACAGGGATAGGAACTGGTGCAATGCATGAGCGCCAGGTCCTCGCCGCCAGCGACTGCCACCCCGCGGTGGATCTGCTCCATGGTGGACATGCCGGTGGAGAGGATCAGCGGCTTGCCCGTGCGGCGCGCATGGCGGATCAGGGCGTGATCGGTGAGGGAAGCCGAGGGAATCTTGTAGGCGGGGGTATCGAACTTCTCCAGGAAATCCACTGAGGGCTCATCCCATACGGAGGCAAGCCAGGCAATGCCCTTCTCACGGCAGAACCGGTCGATCTCCCGGTACTGCTGCTCGTCGAATTCCACCTTGTAGCGGTAGTCCAGGTAGGTGATGTAGCCCCAGGGCGTCTCGCGCATCTGTGCCTGCTGGTCGAGGGGAGTTGAGACCTCGGGGGTGCGCTTCTGGAACTTGACCGCGTCGGCGCCGGCATGTACCGCCGCCTCGATCATATGCTTGGCGGTCTCCAAGTCCCCATTATGGTTGATGCCGATCTCGGCAATGACATAGGCAGGACAGTCTTCCCCCACTTCACGGTTCCCCAGTTTTATTTTGCGGGCCATCTGGATTCTCCTTGAATGTACGCTTCTATGCGCGCAGGATCAGATCACACAATTCACGCAGGGCGCCAAAGCCGCCCCGGGTATTCAAAACGTGGTCGGCAGATTGCAGGATTTCAGGATAGGAGTCTGCCACCGCCACCCCCCAGCCCGCCACTTCAAAGCATGGCAGGTCGTTAAAATCGTTGCCCAGAAACACCACCCGGGCAGGGTCCAGCCCATTGTGCTCCAGGTATTTACGCAGGGCTTCGCCCTTCTCGCGCAGGTCCACCCCCTGCAGCGCGGTGATGCCCATCTTGCGGGCGCGCGCCGCGACCACCGGGTTGACTTCCGAGGATAGGATGACCACCTGGATACCTCTCTCTCGCAGCTCGCGGATGCGCATGGAATCGGAGCGCGAGGCAGCCACCATCTCGCGGCCGTTCTCATCCACCCAGACGCGTCCGTCCGTGAGTACCCCGTCGAAATCCGTGACGATCAATTGTACATCCCGCGGCATGGGGCGGCGGCGTCGCCCACCAGGCCTGACCATTTCCAATCCGCCGGTCTCCACCAGGTGCTCATAGCGCGCCCAGTCCTGGAGGTTGTCGATATCCACCGTATAGCGTGGATCTATGAGCAGGGGGTAGATCACGCCTCCACTCATCGAGCCGCCTTCCAGGATGGTGGAGGTGCGGATCGCGTCGATATGTCCGGTCTGCCAGTAGATGGGTGGGAGACTCTGCCGGGGAGCGTTGTACGGCTCGGGGAGGTCCGGTACATCCAGCAGGTTTTTCATGGGGCCGCTTTCGCTGATCCGCCACATCTTGTGCGGGTTCTGTCCGGCAGGCACCACGCCGCGCACACTATCGGCATCCGGGTGTTCCATCAGGATCCGGACAGCCTCATCCACCATCCCGGGCGGACGTATGGGCGAAGTGGGCCGCAATTGGACGACCGCATCGGGACGGTAGCCTTCATGTTCCGCCAGCCAGCGCAGGGCGTGTTCGAACACAGGCAAGTCGGTGGTGAGGTCCTGGGCGTACTCGGAGGGACGCAGAAAAGGCGTCTCTGCGCCATATTCACGCCCCACCGCGGCGATCTCCTCATCATCCGTGGTGAGGATCACGCGTTTCACACTGACGGCCTGCCGGGCCGCAGCAATGCTCCAGGCGATCAACGGCCAGCCTGCGAAGGAGCGCAGGTTCTTGCGCGGGATGCCCTTCGAGCCGCCGCGCGCCGGGATCACCGCCAGTACCTCGCTCACCATGCCGTCCAGCCTCCATCCACAACCACATTATTTCCGGTCATGTAGGAGGAGGCCTCCGAAGCCAGAAACAGCAGAGCGCCGTTCATCTCATCCTTGTGCGCCATACGTCCCAGGATGGTCTTTGCGGAATAATTCTTCACAAAGTATTCTTCATGGTGATTGAAGACCCCTCCGGGCGTCAGCGCGTTGACCCGGATCTCGGTGCCGGCATAATAGGCCGCCAGATATTTGGTGAATCCCAGCACGCCGCCCTTCGTGACCGTGTAATAGACCGGCTTGAAGGCCACGCGTTTGCCTTCCTTGATGTAAATGCGCTGATCGGGGCCGTTCAGGCCGTAGGTGGAACAGATGTTGATGATGCTGCCCCTCTTCCCCTGGTCAAGCATGGGGCGCACGCAGGCCTGCGTGACCAGGAACATGCCTGTCAGGTTTACGTTGAGGGCCAGGTTCCACTGCTCCAGCGGATAGTCCTCGAAGGCGCCGGGAGCAATGCCCCTGGAGGCAGCCTGCGGATCAAATTTGGGGTCGAGCGCCGCGGAATTCACCAGGATGTCCAGCCTCCCAAAATCGGAAAGCACCGTATGCACCAGGCTCTGCACAGCCCCGGGATCGGTGATGTCGGCGCCCAGTCCGACCGCGGAAAAGCCTTCGCCGGAGAGGGTCTCTGCAGTCTGCCGGGCGGCGGCCTCATTCAAGTCCACCACCGCCACCGACGCCCCGGCCTCCGCCAGGGTACGGCAGAACTCCGCCCCCAACAGCCCCACCCCGCCCGTCACCACCGCAACTCTGCCGGTCAGATCGAATTTTTCCTGGATGCTCATTTCGCTCCTGTGCTATGGCGCGGAATAGATCAC
>CAYMQX010000350.1:0-3720 GCA_964392495.1 uncultured Anaerolineaceae bacterium | reverse complement strand
AGTCGGGGTGCCGAGATTTGAACTCGGGACCTCACGGACCCGAACCGTGCGCTCTACCGGTCTGAGCCACACCCCGATAGCGGACGGATTATATCCCTCTCCCCGGTCTTTGGCAAGCCTCATGGTTTTAACCAGATCTGTTGGGTGAAAACATAGATCGGCGCGTTCAGGATCGGGTCCATCTGCCGCACCGAAATCCGCGCCAGCGTGGGTTCGGTCACCTTATAAGGGATCGTAGTTGTGAATTCCTGCGGCTCAACGCCCTCCACAGTCAGGACCCGTACACCCGTGATGCTTCCATCCGGCAGGATCAGTTCCAGGAAATATGGCTGGTTATTGAAGGGCCAATACCGCCCCTTGACGGCTACCACCCCACCCGTGACCGAGGCACCCTCCTCCAGGTTGTAAAACACGGCCCTCTCATAAAGGAAATTTCCGGGTGGGTTAACCTCCGTCCGGCCGCTGGAGAGCAGCACCACCGGGACGGAGTTCAGTATCTGCATGCGCCCCTCCTTATCCTTGCTGCTCACCTGGATCAAGCCCTTCTCTGCTGCCGCGCGGATCTCAAAGGGAATCTTGTATGTACGGTAGACCCCCGAGAGGATGCGGTTCATCCGCTCCACCTTGCGGCCTAAAAGCCGGCCGTCCTCACCGAACAGGTCCACCTGGATCGTATTGCTCTCTCCGGAGATCATCATAAGCTGCATCTGGACCGGCGAGATGAATTTGGACATCGGGCCGGGGGAGAGGAACTGGATCTGCGCGGGCGGGATGAAGGGGTGCGGTGTGAAGGTCTGGGTCGGGAAGTCCACCGTGGGAAGGGGTGTGGGCGTCTCGGTAGCTGTGGGCGCCAGGAGCGTTGGAGTAAGGGCCTGTGCGGTGGCAAATCCCGCATCGGCGGTCATGGCAATGATCGTCGGGATCAGCGACTCAGGCAGCAGCGTCGGGACGGGACTGGCGCTGGCTGAGGCGCATCCGCCGAGGACCAGCGCGGCGCACAGATAGGTCAGGGTCTTCGTCAACATGGGATCGTTGGAGAGCCGCTGGTGATATGCCGGCCGTCCGGGTCCTAGAGGGCGTAGATCTCGCCGTATTTATTCGTCAGGTAGCGGATATAGGCTTCGGAGCTGATCCCGGATCCGGTGATCTTCCTGACCAGCTTCTGCGGCTCGTATTTACGTCCGTAGCCGTGAAGGTTTTTGCGCAGCCACTCCAGAAGTGATTCGAACCGCCCCCTGGAGATCTCGCTGCCCAGGTCCGGGAGGTCGGCGGTGATCTTTTCCCATAGCTGGGCGGAGACAAGGTTGCCCAATGCATAGGTCGGGAAGTAACCCAGCCCCCCGCCAGACCAGTGTACATCCTGAAGGACACCGACCGCATCCGAAGCCGGGCGGATCCCCAGGTACTCCTGCATTTTGTCGTTCCACGCCTCGGGCAGATCGTCGACCCGCAGGCTTTCTTCGATCAGCCCGATCTCCAGTTCCAGCCGGAGCATGACATGCATGTTATAGGTGGCCTCGTCCGCATTGACCCGGATGAAGGAGGGTTTCACGCGGTTTATGGCTTTATAAAAGGCCTTCAGGCCGATCCCTTCCAATTGAGCCGGGAAGAGCTTCTTGAATTCAGGATAGAAATACTGCCAGAAGGGCATGGAGCGCCCCACCAGGTTCTCCCACAAACGGGATTGCGATTCGTGTATGGCCAGGGAGGCGCCGCCCATCAGCGGCGTACGCTCATACTTCTGCTTGATACCCATCTCATACAGAGCGTGCCCGGTCTCGTGCATGGTGCTGAACAGCATGGCGATGGGGTTGTCCTTCTCGAAGCGGGTCGTGATGCGAACATCGTCGATGCTGAAGGTGGTCTGGAAGGGATGAGGCGCGCGGTCCTGCCTGCCGCGCGTCCAATCGAAGCCGAAGCGCGTGGCGATATCCACGCTGAACTTCTCCATCTTCTTCTCATGGTAGGCTCTGTGGAGCATCGAATCATCCACCTGCTTTGAAGCTGCGATGGCCTGCAGCAGGGATACCTGTTTGGGTCGCAGAGCCTGGAAAATTCCCTGAACCTCCCGGGTCTTCATCCCCGGCTCAAAGTTGTCCAACAGGATGTCGTAAGGATGCTCTGCCGGTGGGAAGAAGGAGATATAGCGCTTCACCAACTCCACGACCTTTTCGAGGTGCGGCCGGAAGATCGAGAAATCCGACTTCGCACGCGCCTCCCGCCAGGCCTCGAATGCCCGCGCCGAGGTCAGCGCCTGCTCCACGACGAAGTCCGTCGGAACCCGCCGGGCCTTATCGTAATCCCGTGCCGCGACCCGCACGAGAGCCGCCTCATCCGAATCCAACGTATCGAGGCTCTGGTCGCCCCCCAGCTCTTTTTTAAGATCCTCAAGCAGCGCACCCACTTCATCCGAAGCAAACCGGCTTTGCGCCAGCTTGCCCAACGTCCCCAGTTGATGGCCGCGTGCCTCGGCTCCACCGGGCGGCATGTAGACCTGCTGGTCCCAGCCCAGGACCGAGGAGGCCGTCTGCAAGTCCGAGACTTCGCCCAGGATCTTCTTTAACTGCTGGAGTTTATCGCTCATCTTGCTCCGATTGCTTGCCATCTGGTCTGTGGATCATGATCGTTCCGATTTTATCCCATCCGCGCTCACTCATATCGCAGCGCCTCCACCGGCTCCAGGGCCGCTGCCCGGTTGGCCGGGTAGATCCCAACGAACAACCCGACCGCCGCCGAGAACAGGGTCGCCAGCAGGACTGAATCCAACCCCACCCTCGGGTTGAAGGCGGTGCCGGAGGCCGCGGCCACCTTGCCTACAATGGCCGCAATCAACCAGCCAAAAAGGATGCCGATGATCCCCCCCATCAGGCTGAGCAGGGATGATTCGGTCAGGAACTGCACCAAGATATCCCGGCGCCGGGCGCCCAGGGCCTTTCGCAGGCCGATCTCACGCGTCCGCTCGGTGACCGAGACCAGCATAATATTCATAATGCCGATGCCGCCCACCAGCAGTGAGATGGCCGCGATCCCGCCCAGGAAAATGGTAAGCACACCTGTGATCGTCGCCGCGGTCGAGAGGAAATCCTGCTGGCTGAAGACCGTGAAGTCCGGAGCGCCGATCTGGGTGCGGTGGCGTTGGCTGAGAATATCGGTGATCTCCTGGGCCGCCGCAGGGACCTGCTCGGCGCTGACCGCCTGTACGAAGATGACGTCCACTTCGTCCCGGCTGCCACGCAGCACCAGCCGCGTCTGGGCGCTGGTCAGGGGGATGACGACCCGGTCGTCCTGGCTTCCGAACGCCCCGCCGCCCTTCGACTCAAGCACCCCGATGATACGAAAGGGCTGCCCGGTGATACGGATCGTCTCACCGACAAGGCCCTCTTTGCGGCCAAAGAGCTTGTCTGCGGTCTCCGGTCCGATGATCGCCACCGATGCCCGCCCCAAAATCTGCTCCTCCGTCAGGATATCCCCTTCCGTCACCTTAAGGTTTTGCACCGAAAAATAGCTCGGGAGCGCCCCGATGATGCTGGTAGTTGTGGTCTCACCACCGTAGCTCACCTCACGGTTGGTCTGGAGCACAGGCGAGACCGCCTCCACGGAGGGCGCTGCGAAGGGATCCGATAGCGCCTGTGCATCCTGGATCGTCAGCGGCTGTTCATTACGCACCGAGCTTTCCGAACTGCCCTGGAAGACGAACAGCAGGTTGGTCCCGATCCCGCT
>CAYMQX010000349.1:0-3763 GCA_964392495.1 uncultured Anaerolineaceae bacterium | reverse complement strand
CCAAGGTGATCGGCCTGTCGGAAGCGGCAGAACCGGAGATCTACGCTACTACGCGGCGGTTCGGGACTATCTTGGAGAACGTACCCTATGATCCGGTGACGCGCTATATCGATCTGGACGATGACTCGCTGACCGAGAACACGAGAGCCTCGTACCCGCTGGAATTCATTAACAATGCCGTGCCGGAAAAGAAAGCCGGGCACCCGAAGAACATGATCCTGCTAACCTGTGATGCAAGCGGTGTGATGCCACCGATCGCGCGGCTTACGCCTAATCAGGCGCTTTATCAGTTCATTTCAGGATATACCTCCAAGGTAGGGGGGACGGAGATCGGATTGAGAGATGAGCCTGAGATCACCTTCTCGGCATGTTTCGGCGGGCCGTTCATGGTGCATCATCCTTATAAATACGCCGAGCTGCTTAGACGTAAGATCGAGCGATATGGGGTCACCTGCTGGCTGGTCAACACGGGCTGGGTGGGTGGTCCTTACGGCATCGGGAAGCGCATCAGTATAAAGTATACGCGCGCGCTGCTAAACGCGGTGCTGCAAGGCAAGCTTGCAGAAGTCGAATACTTCCAAGACCCGGTCTTCGGTTTCGAGGTACCCAAAAGTTGTCCGGATGTTCCGGATGCGGTACTCCAGCCGTGGTCATCGTGGCCGAGTCGGGAGGATTATGACAAACGATACAAGGACCTGGCACACCGGTTCGTGGAGAACTTCGCGAAGTTCGAGAGCCAGACGCCGCGCGAGGTGATCGAAGCAGGCCCGAGGGTGGCAGAAAGAGGATAGAGAATTTCGGGGCAGGCGAGGAGCCTGCCCTTTATATTCGGATCGGATGAGGAAGCTCGAGCGAAAACGGGATGTTTGGACAAAATGCCGGGAATTTTCACTTCCCTTTCCTCTATCCGACATGAGATGTGGAGCCGAGCCCTGTTACCATGGACAGCGCCCTGAGTTATGGTTCCCAGCGAGGCTGCCAGTCTGGCTCGGGATCATAGGTGATCGGATGCTGTCCGGAGCCGTCGGCATTCATGATGAAAATATCCGACTGACCACCATTGCGGGTAGAGTTGAAGGCAATAAACTTGCCGTCTGGGGAATAAGATGGTGCGGCGTTGTTTCCACCCTGTGTGAGGGCCAATGGGGCGCCGCTTTCAACATCCAGGCGATAGATCTCCCTGCCACCGACAGGTCCCGCAGAGATGAGGAGAGACCCGCCATCGGGCGACCAACTGAGGGAACCTCCGATTCCGCTGAGACCGTTGGTCAGACGCCGCTGACTGGAGCCATCCAGATTGATGACGAAGACCTCATATTGGTTGGGAATGTCAACTTGCATGGCATAAGCAAGAGTCTTGCCGTCCGGGGACCAGGCGATGGCCACGATCGGGCCGGAACCGGTGTAGAAGAGGTGAGGGTCCGAGCCGTCGCGGTTCACCATCCAGATGGAGGTGATGCCATTTGGGGGGTGGTTGGCGAAAACGATCTGACGGCCATCCGGGGAAAAATCCGGGGAGATCACATCACCCACGCCGGTAGTGATGCGCTGAATGGTACGCTCGGCAAACACCATCAGGTAGATATCGAAGGGGCCGTTGCGGTTGGAAGCGAAGATGATCTCATTGCCATGCGGGCCGAAGGCGGGGTAATAGTCGTTGGCGAACTGGTCAGCGGAAAGCTGCTGCAAGCCCGTCCCATCGGCATTAATGATACAGAGCTGGTTGAAGCCGGCGCGCGTGCAGGTGAAAACGATACGCCCACCATGCTCGGGGATGGGCTTGGGGGTGGAAGTGGAGGTAGGGGGATGTGTGAAGATCAAGGATAGAGGAGTGCGCTTAGCAAGGTAATCCAGCGAGCTGTCATGGACGGGCACCAGCCAGAAGATTAGGAAAATAATACCGATCATGATCCAGATGATCGGAACGCGCCTGGGAGAACGGCGATGGCGGTTGAAGAGGGGGCGAGGAGTCTTCTTTTTCCCGAACACACAGGCCTCGGACCCATTTTAATGCCGATATAGTTGGACTGGGGCGGGGGATGGGCACAGGAATACGTCAGAAAATACCGCTTCACCGAGGCCTTGTCCCTATCGGAGATATTGGTCGTAGAACTCGATGGTGAGGGTCATGGCCTTTCCGAAGTAATTGGAGATGTTGTGGTTGTCGCCCGGATAGGTATAGAGTTCGGCATATTTCCCGGCAGAACGAATCTGCTCGTAGAGGGCTTCCGAGAATTGCAGAGGCACATCTTCGTCAGCGGTACCATGATGGAGTTGGATGGGTCCGGACAAGTCTTGCAGGTAGGAATTTGCGGAAATGGAGTTCCAGAAGACGGGATTCTCCTGGGGAGTGCCATAGCGCCCAAGCCATTGCTGACGCCAGCCGCGACCCGTGGAACTGGGAGAGGGAGTGACGCCGGGGCCGGTCCGCCGCCAGTTATATATCAGATCCTGGTATGAACCAACGACACCAGCCCAGATCACGCCGGCCTTGATGTCCTTGGAGACGACCATGGCCCGCAGTGCGAGATAGCCGCCCATTGAGTGACCCCAAATTCCAAGTCTTGCAGGATTGGCCTGCGGAAATAGTTTGAGAGAGGCGATGGCATTCATGACGTCGATAAAGTAACCCGGATCTCCATAGGCGCCGCTAGGCTCACCCTCAGAGCGATCGTGGCCGCGGTAATCAATGCGGAAAACGATGTAGCCGCTGCTGGCGATGCGATCCACATAGGCGATATAACGCTCGGTGGTGCGATAAATATTCGGGGGTATGTAGCCATGGAGAAAAAGTATTGCAGGCCAACCGCCAGCGGGAGGTTCTCCGTCTGGGATGGTAAGAAGAGCATAAATCTTCAGGCCCTCGGACAGGTAATAGGCATAATAACGATGGTAATTGGAGCCGCGATCCAACTCTCTTTCAATAACGATCTTGCTGCCGGGATACGAACCCTTGCGAAGAGTCTCGATGGCCATGGGATTCCCATCCATTAACGAGGTGGGAGTTGGAGGCAGAGTCGCGGTTATAGCAGGCAGCAAGGTGGGAGATGCGAGATTCGGAGGAGGGGAAGCGTAGGCGGCAGTTGGGGGAGGCGTGGTGGGTGGCGAACCTGAGGAGGTGCAAGCGCTCAGGAACAGGAACACCAGGAAGGCGAATTTTCGCATATGCACGAGACTAAACAAGACGGAGGTTCCTTACCCTGAAAGCCTCCGCGTGGCAGGTGGAAGATTGGCTAATTCAGGGAGGGAAGGGAGGCCAGCCCTGCATTCTTGGCTTGAGAACTTACAAGAAAGTTTACATCGTTTTGTAACTCAGGATCAAGTTCGGGGCGGCGGTAGGTGTTAATCAGATAGTCGGTGCGGAGGCGGGCACGGGAAAAGGAGTCCAGGCTCCCGGCGGCCTGCCAGCCGCGCCTCGAATCGCGGTCGATCACAGGGCTGGGAAGGTACTGCTCACGGGCAAACAGATCCCGGGTGAGGCGTTGTTTGAGGAAATCTCCTTTGAAGTCAATCCCCTCGAATAATGCGGTCGCCAGGGTATCTGTTTGGACCTTCATTCCCTCCAGCATCCGGCGGGTCATGGCGATAGCCTCGGCGTCAATGACCAGCTTTTCCGGGCTCTGGCACGCCAGGAAATCCAGCATCCCTGCACCTGAGATCATATTGATGCCTGCCAGTGCGCCGATAAGAGCGGTCATGCCGCTCTCCAAGCCGGCTTGGGCATCAACGACCTTGGAATCCGACCCGCAGAGATAGGTGTGGG
>CAYMQX010000348.1:0-3782 GCA_964392495.1 uncultured Anaerolineaceae bacterium | reverse complement strand
GCCGTGTACCGCCCGCGCCGCTCCTGGCCCTGCTCGCTCAGAAGCCCTTTACCCATGTGGGCGACCTCCACTTCCGCATCGAGGAGGCTGACTGATGGCCGTCGTAAAACGCTTCAGCTTGGTCAAGCCCACTCTTCAGACCCCCTTCCACATTGACTTCCGCTGGTGGAAGCAGAATGAACGCGATTGGCATGTCTTCCTTCGCACTCTTCTCTGCCCTGAGCACCAGGCCGTCTTCTCCCAGGTGGAAGAGGGTCAGATGATCGATTGGATCGATGGGACCACGGGAGAGGTCAAGCCGGTGGATGGGATCGAACACGCCCTCATGAGTCATTGTGCCCTCCAGCCGGACTTTGTCAGCGAACGCACCGCCCTCGTGGAGGCCGTTTTCCGCCTCTTCCTCGTCAATGGAAATGCGCCCATGTCCGCCGAGGATCTTGCGGTTCGGCTGCACCGTCCTGCTGAGACGATCCTGAGAACCTTGGCTGGTCCTCGCGTCTACCGCGGCCTGAGACCGGTCCAGTGATCTGATCCTGCCCCCGTAGCTCAATGGATAGAGCACCAGCCTTCTAAGCTGTTGGTTGTGGGTTCGAATCCCGCCGGGGGCGCTGTGTTCCAGTACCCTCACCGGCCATACATGGAGCCGGTCAGTCTTTCTGACGGATGTGGTTCGACAGGTGAAAGATCTCAAGCAGCAGGATGGGCCCGAACTGCAGGTCCATGGCAGCAGCAGCCTGATCCAGACCTTATTGGAGCACGATCTGGTGGATGAGTTCTGGCTCAAAATATTCCCCGTTACCATCGGTATGGGAAAACGGCTTTTTGGCGGCGGCACGATACCCGCATCCTTTACTTTGTCTGAATTAAAGACAACTACTGCAGGTGTCATGGTTGCAAACTTTACACCTTCCGGAGAAGTGAAAACAGGTTCATTTGCGTAAGCTGCCGCCAGGAAACGGGAATTGCATCGCGATCTCCCGGTTCCCGGAAATTCGCCTTCTGGGTTCCCGACCTATTTTTCTTCCAGAGGCCTGAAGCCCTTTCCCAAAACCTCTTGCGCCGCCGTAACAACCACGAAAGCCTGTGGGTCCTCATTCGCCACTGCTTCTTTCAAGTTGTGGACCTCCGTCACTGTTACCGCGCAGATCAGCACCGAACGATCCTGCCGCGTGTACATCCCCATGCCTGAGAGCGCGGTCACCCCGCGCTTCAAGTCGGTAAGGATGCGCTGCGAGACCTCTTCCGTTTTGTTTGTGACGATCAGCGCCAGGAATTGTTTGCGGCGGTGGCGCGGGTACAGCCATGTCCGTATGCCCTGCTTGCCCGCCAACTCGGAGAATTGGTCATGCTCTGTGCCAAAGCGCGGCAGTACCTCGCCCGAAGCCCGTGTCATGCCGATCGTACCGATGGCTACTCCCAGCAGGAAGAGATGATAAGCGATCCCGACTCCCAAAATGATCGGCCCCGGGATGGGACCGATCGTCCCTCGTTGGATAAAATCTTGGAGCGTGATGGCAGGTTCTGGGAACAGATAACTCTTGGCCATCCAGGCGGCAAATAGGATCAGGAAGATCCACAGATAATTGCGCCGCAGCCTCCTTCCGAAGGCCTCCCACATGGAAATGGGAAAGCTGGGCGAGAGCAGGGTTTCCGCCAGGCTTTCTGACCACTCCGGGGAGGGATGGAACGGTGGCACCAGCATCGCCGCATAGAAATCCGTTTCCATCAATCGCACCCGGTAGCTCCAAAGCTCATAATACCGGTAGCGGCGCGCCTCCATGAACAGGAACCATGTGACCAGCAGCGTATTCAGGATGATCACCCCATGATGGACATTGGGCTGGCTGAAGGAGATGGAAAGGGTCGCGCCTGTGGCGACTACTGCCCAGTTGGTCGTGGTATCCAGGCGCTGCCGCCAGACATTTGCCCGCTGGATCTCCGCGCGGAAGAGATGCACCATCGCGGTGACAAATTCGCTCGTCTTCAAGTGGTAGCCGCGGTAGGTCCACACGGATTCATCTTCAATGGGAGGGGGAGCGCTCATTTTATTCTCCTGGGGTGATCATGTATGAAGACTTTGAAACCTTGGACATGATATCTTCAGTTCGAGGTTCTACTGACGGGCATCCAAATTATATATGCTGAAATTCTCTGGTGCAGAAAATGATCGATGATCCGAAAAATTTTGACTGGCCCTGGCAGAAAAGTAGATGCCGGTGATTTTCGCATAGTCACAGAAAACAGAGTTGCTCAAACTAAGGACCGATCATCAAGGTAGTGGATTACGAAATCCAACGTCAGTTCGCCACATCCACACAACTGGGCACTCAATTTTCTATTAAACCGCGTATTGGAAGTATAATGAAGGCCAATCAGAAAGCACGCCCGGCAGCGCCTTTCCAGGTGGTGGCGGCCCATCGATAAGCGCCGCCTTTGCGGGGGGGATGATCGATCCCGGGAAGATCAACCTACAGAGCCATCCTCCCCGCCAGGCCTGCACCGGAGCCTGAGTTTTATGACTAACGCAGAAAATTGCTGTTGGCGATCCAAAATCCTTGCAAGCACCATTGATATTGACCGGTTGGGGTATTTCAATCCGGTTGTTTGTATTTGCCTGTCCCCGGCCATTTTACGGTTAAGTACTGTAGGAGGCGTCCATGCCATCGATCGTCCGTAAAACCCATTTCAATCTCATGGAAAGCAGACGGGAGGTCCTTCACTCCCTCACCTGGCACGTTCAGAGCAGCCTTTGGAGTCCGCCAACTGACCTGCTTGAATCTGATCAAGACTGCATCGTCCGGGTCGAGATCGCCGGCATGCGCGAGGAGGATTTTGAGGTTGTCCTCGAGAACGATGTGCTTATGATCCGCGGCGCCCGTTCCGATCCCTCGGGACGCGCCGCCTATCATCAGATGGAAATCCGCTTTGGCAAGTTCGCCACGGCGGTTATGCTTCCTTGTCCGGTCCTGGTCGAGGAAGCACACATGGAATATCGGGACGGCCTGCTCACGATCATGCTTCCCAAGTCCAAATCCAATCCAAACAAGGTGAAATAACTTTATGCCTGCTTCCCGCTGGCGCTCCAGTCTTAATGACCTCTACCAATGGCTCGGGGAATCCGATGATGAGCTTCTGGCAATGTTGACCCCTGCCATGTTCTCCCAGTTTCCCAAAAAAGAAGGCGCGCCCGGTTCGAATGGCGAGCTTGAGGACGCCCCCAAATTTCCGGATGTGCTTCCCATACTGCCTTTGCGCGGTATTGTGGTTTATCCAGATACAGCCGTGCCTCTTACCGTGGGCCAGCCCCGCTCGATCAAGCTTGTGGATGACGTGGTGGGTGGTGATAAATTGGTCGGCTTGGTTGCCGCGGTCAACCCCGAATTGGAAACCCCCGGACCAAAGGATCTCTATCGGATCGGGACGATCGCCACCGTTCACCGCCTGCTTCGTGCCCCCGATGGGACCGTCCGCCTGCTTGTACAGGGTATGGAGCGCTTCCGCCTTGGCGAATTTGTCGCCGAAGAACCATATCTTAAGGCCCATATCCAGCTTGCCCCCGAAACGCTCGAGGAAGGCCTGGAGGTGGACGCTCTGGCGCGCAATGCCCGCGACCAGTTCGCTCAGATCACACAGATGATCCCCTCCTTCCCTGAGGAATTGGCATCTTCGATCACCTCCGTGGAGGACCCCCTCCAGACCGCCTACACAATCGCCAACTTCCAGCGCATTGAGCTTAAGGATGCCCAGGAGGTTCTGGAGCTTGATTCGGTCACCGACAAGCT
>CAYMQX010000347.1:0-3793 GCA_964392495.1 uncultured Anaerolineaceae bacterium | reverse complement strand
GTGCGAGTGCGATGCATGATCGGTCATTGGTTCAACCATCCAGTGTATGCTCGAGACCGAGCTGGTATAGGCGGGCGACGTGATCGTCGTCCAGCGCATAGAAGACCTGGCGTCCCTGCTTGCGGGTGCGGACAAGGCGCATCTGGCGCAGGCCGCGCAGTTGGTGCGAAACAGCCGATTCGGAGAGGTCTACGCGGGAGGCGATCTCTCCGACACTGCATTCACCGGCGAGCAGGGTGGAAATGATGCGCAGGCGGTTGGGGTCGCTGAGGGCGGCGAAGAGGGCTGCCAGGCGGGAATAATCCTGCTGATTTGGACTATTATTATATGAATAATTGCTCATATGTTCATGATTATTCCACAGGTGAAGAAAGCTGTCAAGCCGGGTTTCCCCCCGGTTCATATGAATATGGAGGGCAGATCTACGGTTGGACAAGGTTGAGGGCAAGCCCTCGCCGGGATGGTGCAGGTCCACGTGCCATGCTTCCGAGGCGCTTCGCCGCCCCGACCCATGTGATCCACTTCCACTGCATGGTGCCGGGAATTGTTTCGAGTGCGCTTCAGCAACCGGTTATTGGAAATAGCCCAGGGCGAGGCGCAGACGCTCTTCCACCTCTTTGGAGGCATCTTTGGGGATGGATTGGATGGCGGTCTGGGCTTCGACCACCGAGTAGCCGAGGGCGGTGAGGGCAGCCAACACTTCGCTGTCGTAATCGGCCATGGCGGCCACACCGGCCAGGGCCTCGACGGGTTTGAGCTTGTCCTTGAGGTGCAGGGCGATCTTCTGGGCGGTCTTTTTCCCCACACCGGGGACACGGCTCAGCAGGTTGGCGTCCTCGGCAAAGACGGCGCGCTGAACGGCATCCAGGGTCATGCTGGACAGGACGGAGAGGGCGACCTTGGGGCCCACCCCATCCACGCCGAGCAGGAGGTTGAAGAGGTCGCGGTCGGTCTGGGATTCAAAGCCGTAGAGAGTGAGGGCATCCTCGCGCACCACCAGGTGGGTATAAAGGAAGACGATCTCGCCGACCTTCAGACGCCCGCGCAAGGGGGCGGGGGCAAAGAGGCGCAGCCCCACCCCTCCCACTTCGAGCACGAGGGCGTTGTCTTCGATCTGTGTGATCTCACCGCGCAGGGTCGCTATCATGATATGTATTTAACCATAGAAATACAGATTGCAGTGATCTGCGTGATCTGATGGATTCGGTTTCTTTCGTGACCTGCACTAATCATACCGTTTTGTGTTGAGGTGTGTGATGGCAATCGCCAGGGCATCGGCTGCGTCGTCAGGTTTGGGGATGGAGGGAAGCCCGAGGAGGGCGCGCACCATCTCCTGCACCTGGCGCTTCCCTGCCGAACCGTAGCCGGCAACCGCCTGCTTGACCTCATTCGGGGTGTATTCAAAGGTCTCGATGCGTCTTTGCTGGAGAGCGAGCATCACAACGCCGCGCGCCTGCCCAACGGCAATGGCGGTGCTGACGTTGCGCTGGAAGAACAGTTTTTCGACGGCGGCGGTCTCAGGCGGGTGACGCTCAAGAAGACCGCAGAGTTCGTTGTAGAGCATCTCCAAGCGGGCCGGGTGGGAGGCATCCTTCGAGGTGGTGATCACACCGAAATCCACCGCGACCAGGCTCCCATCCGCCTCGAGACGGACAAGGCCGTAGCCGGTTGTGGCGGTGCCGGGGTCAATGCCGAGGGCGAGGGTCATGGTTAAATAAAAGCAGCGGATCGCTCCGCTGCAAAAAAGTTTCAGGCGGCTTCGAGAGCGGCCAGGGCTTCATCCGAGACACGCACATTATGATAGACATCCTGCACGTCGTCCAATTCCTCAATGGAATCGATCATCTTGAGGACGGAGAGGGTGTCCTCGGTGCTGAGCTCGATCTCCTGTTTGGGGATCATGCGCAGCCCGGCCTCCTCAGGCTGGACATGGGCCTGATGGAGGGCATCGGCAAGGGTTTTGAAGGATTCAACGGGGCCGAAGATCTCGACCTCATCGCCGCCGTCGACCACGTCATCGGCGCCGGCCACCACGCCCAACTCGAAGGCCCGCTCAAAGGACATGGCGCTGGTGGGAAAGGCGAAATAGGACTTGCGGTCGAACTGCCAGCCCACCGCGCCGGCCTCGGCCATGTTGCCGCCGGATTTGCTGAAGGCATGGCGCAGGTCAGCCACGGTGCGGTTGCGGTTATCGGTGACGCAGGAGACCATGAGGGCGGAGCCGTGGGGGCCATAGCCCTCCAGGGTGAGCTCCTCAAAAACAGCCGCGTCCTTATCCTCACCGGCGCCGCGGCGGATGGCGCGCTCGATATTATCCTTGGGCATATTGACACTGCGGGCCTTGTCAACAGCGAGGCGCAGGCGGAAGTTCGAATCGGGATCGCTGCCCCCGTCACGGGCGGCCATGACCAGCTCACGTGAAACGCGCGTAAAGATGGCGCCCCGCTTGGCATCAGCAGCGCCTTTCTTGCGCTTGATGGTGGACCATTTTGAATGACCAGACATACCGTTCTCCTTCAAACCACTTGCGTGGGAATCCCCGGAATTTGCCGGACGATTATACCATCAGACAAAGAAACCCAACCCCAGGGCACGCGGCCCGGAATGGACGACAATCGCCGGGGGGAGCTGATAGATGGGGATCTCTGCAATGGGCAGGCGGGATTTCAATTCCTCAACGATCAGGCGGGCTTCGTCTTCGGCCTCCACCTGAAGCACGCTCAGCCAGGGCTGCTGCACATCGCGGCATTGCTCGGAGGCGAGCTCTACAAGGCGCGCCACAGCGCGCTTTTTGGTGCGCGGCTGCTCGAAGGGTTCGACCTGTCCATCCCTGATCTGCAGGATGGGCTTGATCTCAAGCAATTCGGCCAGCAAACGTTTAGCGCCGCCGATACGCCCGCCGCGGGCCAGGTATTCCAGGGTGTCCACGAGGAAGAAGAGACGGCCGCGTGGGATCATGTCATGCAGACGGTCCACGATCTCATCGGCAGAGGCCCCGGAGGAGGCCATTTCATGGGCGGCCAGCACCAGCGAGCCCAGGTTGCAGGAGACAGTCCGGGTATCCACAATATGAATGTCGGCATCGGGGAAGCTGCGGGCCGCGGTCTGTGCGGAACGGACGGTACCACTGGCCGACGCGGTGGGCGCGATGACCACCACCGATTCACCGCGCTCGGCGGCGGCTGCAAAGATGGGATCATACAGCACCGGCTCGGGAGCGGAGGTCTTGGGCAGACCGTGGGTCTCCTCCAGCTTGCGCAGGAAGGTGGGGGTGTCCAGATCGTTGTCGTAGAAGGACTGCTCGCCGAAGATGACAACCTGGGGGATCAGTGGGATGCCGCGCTGTTGGAGCATCTCATGCGGCAGCCCGCAGGTGGTATCGGCAACAATTTTAACCATGGGGCTCTCCGTGGGTGAGTTCCATTAATTTTACGCTGAGCGAGGTCATTTCGGCTATATGTGTTTTATCCCAATCTTCAAGAACCGGAGAGGCTGTGAAACAGAGAAGAGGAAATATACCCCGGGTCTACGCGGGAAGTATTCGGATCACATATTTTCGGCGCGTTCGGCCATCTGCGAGCGCAGCACGCGAATATCGTTGTCAACGGTGAAGAGGGCGCCGAGGTAAAAGACGAAACACAGTCCCCAGGCAATGGAGCAGATGAGGAGGATAGCGGTCTTCAGGTCGAGCGCATCGGCGATCGTACCGGCGAGGAGGGGGGCTGTGACCGCACCGGCGTTCTCTACGAAGTATTCGACCGCCTGGACCGTGGAGCGCACCTCGGGAACGGTC
>CAYMQX010000346.1:0-3802 GCA_964392495.1 uncultured Anaerolineaceae bacterium | reverse complement strand
TGCGCTGAAGCCGCGCGCCAGGGCATGGAAGCGACCATTCCCCTGGTGGCGCGCAAGGGACGCGCCAGCTACCTGGGCGAACGCTCGGCGGGTCATCAGGACCCGGGCGCCACATCCACGTATCTCATCCTCAAGGCCGCTGCCGAAGTCTGGAACAGCGTCTGACCTTTTCAAAACCCACAAAAGGAGACTCATAACATGGCAAAGTATTCAGCCGCAGTCGATCAGGGCACCACCAGCACCCGCTTCATGATCTTCGATCACGCGGGCAAGGTTGTGGCCGTTGATCAGAAGGAACACGAGCAGATCTACCCGAAGCCGGGTTGGGTCGAGCACAATCCCATCGAGATCTGGCAGCGCACGCAGGAAGTGATCGACGGCGCCCTCAAGAAGAGCGGCGTGGATCCGAAGGATATCGCTGCGGTGGGCATCACCAACCAGCGCGAGACCACCGTGGTGTGGGAACGCGCGACCGGCAAGCCGGTCTATAACGCGATCGTCTGGCAGGATACCCGCACCGACCAGATCTGCAATGAGCTTGCCAAGGACGGCGGCCAGGACCGCTTCCGCACCAAGGTCGGCCTGCCCCTGGCGACCTATTTCTCCGGCCCCAAGGTCAAGTGGATCCTGGATAACGTTCCGGGAACCCGCGAAAAAGCCGAAAAAGGCGAAGTGCTGTTCGGCAACATTGATAGCTGGGTGATCTGGAACCTGACCGGCGGCCCCAACGGCGGCGTGCATGTCACGGATGTTTCAAACGCCTCCCGCACCATGCTGATGAACCTTGAGACCCTGGACTGGGATCCCGACATGCTGAAGGTCATGGGTATTCCGAAGGCGATGCTGCCGCGCGTGGCCGCCTCGTCGGAAGTCTATGGCAAGGCCATCGGCTCCCTGAACGGCATTCCGGTGGCAGGCGACCTGGGCGACCAGCAAGCCGCGCTCTTCGGCCAGACCTGCTTCAGCCCGGGCGAAGCCAAGAACACCTATGGCACCGGCTGCTTCATGCTCCTGAACACCGGTACCAAGCCCGTGCAGTCCAAGAACGGCCTGCTCACCACCCTGGGCTATAAGATCGGGAAGGAACCTGCCGTGTACTGCCTGGAAGGCTCCATCGCGATCACCGGTGCGCTCATCCAATGGCTGCGCGACAACCTGAAGATGTTCGATTTCTCCAAGCATGTCGAGGAGTATGCCAGCGCCGTGCCCGACAGCGGCGGCATTTACTTCGTGCCCGCCTTCTCCGGCCTGTTCGCGCCGTACTGGAAGAGCGATGCGCGCGGCGCCATCGTGGGCCTGACCCGCTATATCACCCGCAATCACATCGCCCGCGCGGCCCTCGAAGCCACCGCCTACCAGACCCGCGAAGTGCTGGACGCGATGAATGCCGATTCCGGCGTGCCTCTGACCGCCCTCAAGGTGGACGGCGGCATGGTCTTCAACAACCTGCTCATGCAGTTCCAGGCGGATATCCTGGGCGTGCCCGTCATCCGCCCGACCGTTGCGGAAACCACCGCCCTGGGTGCGGCCTATGCTGCCGGCCTGGCGGTCGGCTTCTGGGCCAAGGTCGAGGACCTGCGCGCCAATTGGGGCAAGGACCACGAGTGGGATCCCCAGATGGATGCCGGCGACCGCGAAAAGCTCTACAAGGGCTGGAAGAAAGCCGTCACCCGCACCTTCGAATGGGTCGACTAACCTGATCGTCATGGGGTGGGTTTCCTCCAGATCCATCACCGCCACACCCACCCCAGCCTGACTCAAGAGGGCGGCGCACCTTTCCAAAGGACGTCGCCCTCTTGCTCGCACACCATCCTGCCAGTCCTGGATGATCGAATGGCAAAAAAACAGAAGCAGAAGAAAAAAAATGAAGGCCAACCGGCGGGTGAGAATGCCAGCAACGCGTGGATCTCCTTCCGGCATGGTATTATCATCATTGGGATCGTCAGCATTGCCATGGCTGCGCTGACCGTCTACCAGGCTCTGCCGGTCAAGCCTTTGGGGGAGGCCCTGCTCCTGGGGCTGGGTTTTGGGTTATCGATCTGGCTGGTCTTTTTCGGTTTTATCCTTTTGAACCGCCTGTTGGGAAGAAAATAACGACCGCGCCCGTCAAACCAGTATCCGATGGCCGCCTTGCAGCTTCACTCCGATTGGGAACTCCGGTGGGCACCTTACGACCAGGTCACCTATGACATGGTACTGGGCCAACTTGCCCCCGGGGACGTCATCCTGGATATCGGGGCGGGTGATCTGCGGCTGGCCTGCCAGATGGCGGCCTGTGTGGAGCGGGTGTTCGCCATGGAGATCAACCCTGTGCTCCCGGCGCAAGCCCCCCGTCCGCTGCCGGCCAACCTGGAGGTGATCGAAGGGGATGCCCTGCGGCAGCCCTTCCCGGAAGGCATCACGTGCGGGGTACTGCTCATGCGCCACACCAGGCATTATGCGGAATTTGCCGCGCGCCTGAGGCAGGCCGGGGCCACCCGCCTGATCACGAACGCGCGCTGGCGCATGTCGGTGGAAACCGTGGACCTGTCGAACGGAGGCAGGCGCTACGATGGACTTCCCTTTGGCTGGTATGCATGCCAGTGCGGTGCGACCGGCTTCAAGCCGGGGCCGGCGGAGGTGCTGACCCCGGAGAACGTCACGCCCATCCATGAGGTCTGCCAGTGCCCTGTCTGCGGCCGACAGCGGACCGATTTGCATGGGCCTTCAGGAATACCATGATATGACCAAACCACATGCCATCATCATCGGGGCCGGATTTACGGGCACAGCGACTGCCCACGATCTGGCATTGCGCGGTTTCGATGTGACCGTGGTGGAGCGCGGTCCCATCGCCAATGGCACCTCCGGGCGCACACACGGGCTGCTGCACAGCGGCGGGCGCTACGCGGTCAAGGATCAGGAATCGGCCATTGAATGCATCGATGAGAACCTGATCCTGCGGAAGATCGCCCCGGCGGTGATCGAGCCGAACGGGGGACTGTTCGTCGCGATCAATGAAGCGGACCTGGCCTATGGCGAGGAATTCATGGCGGGCTGTGAAGCCTGCCATATCCCCATCGAGCAGCTCACACCAGCGCAGGCGCTGAAGATGGAGCCGAACCTGAACCCCCGGATCCTGGCGGCTTTTACCATCCCGGATGGGACCTTTGACCCCCTCAGGCTGGCCATGTCCTTTGCCGCCACGGCGAAAAAGAACGGCGCGAAATTCCTCCTTTTCCACGAGGTGCGGAAACTGCTGCAGGATGGAAAGGGCGCGGTCACCGGGGTCCGGCTGCTGGACCGCAGATCCGGCGGGGAGTTCGATGTGAACGCCGACATCGTGGTTAACGCCACGGGGGCCTGGGCCGGAGAGATCACAGCCATGGCCGGGGCGGATGTACCCATTAAACCGACGCCGGGCGTCATGGTGGCCTTTGACCGGCGCGCCGCCCAGCGGGCCATCAACCGACTGTGCCCGCCTGCCGACGGGGATATCGTGCTGCCCCAGCGGCGCATGATGGTGGTCGGCACCACCTCCTTCAGCGCGGAAAACCTGGATTACATCCCGATCATCGAGGACCAAGTGAAGCTGATGCTGGAGCGGGCGGCGGAACTGCTGCCTGTGCTGGCCTCGGCGAAGATGCGCGGGGTATATATGGCCTCCCGTCCGCTTATCGGCGGCGGGACGGGGCGCAGCATTGCGCGCACCTTCAAATGCTTCGATCACAAGGAAACGCATAATATCGACGGCTTTGTTACCATCACGGGCGGAAAGGCGACCACCCTGCGCGCCATGGCGGAGAAGACCGCCGATACCGTT
>CAYMQX010000345.1:0-3810 GCA_964392495.1 uncultured Anaerolineaceae bacterium | reverse complement strand
GCTGATCGAAGCGGCAGGAGGAAGAGTGGTGAAGTTCGAGGCCGACAATTGCTTTGCCATGTTCGAAGGCGTGCCGCCTGCCATCCAGGCTTCCATCGCCATCCACCGCGCTTTTCAAGAGATCAATTCGTATATGGGCAGCGCATTCGAGATCCGCGTGGGCATCGGTATCGATTACGGCCGGGTGCTCCTGATCGGCGGGAACGATTATTTCGGGCTGACGGTCAACCGCGCCAGCAAGCTGGGTGAGGATCTGGCGGAGGCAGGCGACATCCTCGTCACAGAGGCGGCCTTCCGGCAGCTTCCATCCGGCAGCGATATCCATTCCACGCCGCTGGTATCCACGGTTTCGGGAATGGATTTAAGCCTTTTCCGCATTCTTTATTGATCTCCTCCATGTCCATTTCCGACCTGCTCGATTCCTGGAAACGCGATCCTCTCATCGCCCCCAACCTGGCAGCCTGGCGCACACTTGAGGCGCGGGAGGCCCGCACCACTGCCCTTCCGGAGGATCTGCCTTTGCCGGTCCGCCGCAGCCTGCTGGCGGCAGGGATCCATGAGCTTTACAGTCACCAGGCCGAAGCCTGGCAGCACGCCCGTCTGGGGGAGAACGTGATCCTTGCCACCGGCACTGCCAGCGGCAAGACCCTGGCCTATAACCTGCCAATCCTTGCCTCCCTGCTGGAGGACCCCGAGGCGCGCGCGCTGTACCTCTTCCCTACCAAAGCCCTGAGCCAGGATCAGCTCAACGGCTTGCGCGCCTTCCTTCCGCAGGAGTGGGGAATCGCCCCGGCCATCTATGACGGCGACACCCCTCAGAAAGATCGCCCCGCCATCCGCAAGGAGGCCCGCATCGTTCTGACCAACCCGGATATGCTGCACACGGGCATCCTGCCGCACCATACCAACTGGCTGGAGTTCCTGACCCACCTGCGGTTCATCGTGGTGGATGAGGCCCATACCTACCGGGGTGTGTTCGGCTCGCACGTGTCAAATGTCCTGCGCCGACTCCAACGTATCGCCCGTTTTCACGGGGCGCGCCCGCAGTTCCTGCTGGCCTCCGCCACGATCGGCAATCCCCGCCAACTGGCCGAACGCCTGACGGAGACCTCCGTCCAGCTCATCGAGCAGGATGGGTCGGCACGGGGAAAGCGGCATTTCCTGGTCTATAACCCGCCCATCGTGGATGAGAGCCTGGGACTGCGCAAGAGTGTGCTGCTCGAAGCGGTCCGCCTGACCAGGGACCTGCTGACGCACGATGTGCAGAATGTGGTGTTCGCACGCTCGCGCCGCAGCGCCGAGATGATCCTTACCTACCTGCAGGGCGAGGCAGCCGGTCCATCCGCAGGTTCCACCTCCATCCGCGGCTACCGCTCCGGCTACCTGCCGTCCCAGCGGCGTGAGATCGAGCGCGGCCTGCGGGACGGCTCCGTGAGAACCGTGGTGGCAACCAACGCCCTCGAGCTGGGCATCGACATCGGTGGGCTGGAGGCAGCGGTGCTGGTGGGATATCCGGGCAGCATATCCTCCGCATGGCAGCAGGCGGGACGGGCCGGGCGCGGGCTGCTCCCGGCTGCGGCGCTGCTGGTGACCTCAGCGAATCCCATCGACCAGTTCCTGGCACACCATCCAGAATATTTCTTCGGACGCTCCCCCGAGCAGGCACTGATCAACCCGGACCACTTGCTGATCCTGCTGAATCACCTGCGCTGTGCCATGTTCGAGCTTCCATTTCAGAGAGGCGAAGGCTTTGGCAGCCTGGCAGGAGAACAGGTGGATGAGATCCTGGAATTCCTGGTGGAGAACAGCGAAGCGCATCTCTCGAACGACCGGTATTACTGGATGGCAGACGAGTATCCTGCGGCGGGCATTTCACTGCGCTCGGCCTCACCCCAGGGGGTGGTACTGCAATCGCAGGACGGGAACGGGCGTCCCATGACCGTGGGGACCGTGGACGGTGAGAGTGCGGTCTGGATGGTGCATCCGGGCGCGGTGTATCTGCACGAGGCACAAGCCTACTTCGTGGAAGCCCTGGACCTCGAACAGCATACGGCACACCTGCGCCCGGCCAGTCTGGATTACTACACAGAACCCCTGCAGGGGACGACAGTGGAGGTACTGGGCGAAGCCGCGCTGGAGGCGGTCTCCGGCGGCGTAAAAAAATGGGGCGAGCTGAAGGTCACGACCCAGGTGACCGGGTTCCGCAAGCGCCGCTGGTACAGTCACGAAAATCTGGGAGAGGAGCCGCTCGACCTGCCGCCTGCGGAACTGCTGACCACCGGATACTGGCTGAGCCTCTCCGAGGCGGCCATCGACCGTCTGCGTGAGGCCGGGGCATGGCTCAACGACCCCAACGACTATGGCCCGGGCTGGGCGCGCCTGCGTGACAATATCCGCTTGCGGGACGGTTACAAGTGCCAGGTATGCGGTGCGCCGGAGAACGGACGCCAGCATGATGTGCATCACAAGGTACCCTTCCGGGCCTTTGCCATCCCCGAAGAGGCCAACCGGCCCGAAAACCTGACGACCCTGTGCCGTTCCTGTCATCACAAGGTGGAGGCCAATGTGCGCGTACGCAGCGGTCTGGCAGGGCTGGCATACGTGCTGGGGAACCTGGCACCGCTCTTCCTGATGTGCGATTCGGGCGACCTTGGCACACATATCGAGGCGACCCCGTCGGCGGCTTTCAACAGCCCATCCGTAGTGTTGTACGATCACGTACCGGCGGGCATCGGTTTCAGCCAGCGTCTTTTCGAACTGCATGCTGAACTGCTGCTGCGCGCCCGCGAGCTCGTGGAACAATGTGAATGCTCGGATGGCTGCCCCTCCTGTGTAGGCCCGGGCGGCGAGAATGGCTCCGGCAGCAAACCCGCGGCTTTGGCCCTCCTGAAAGAATGCACTTGATCCAGAGGAAACCCTATGAGAATAAAACGCCTGCGCCTCCCCTTTTTCTTAAGCCTGTGGCTGGTCACCAGTCTGGCATGTTCGCTGGTCACCCCAGGAACCGCCACGCCTGCGCCCGTGCCGACCGATACCGCTATGCCCCCGCCCACGCAAATAACGGCAGCGCCTGAGACAGCCACGCCTGAACCTCTTAGCCGGCGCGCAACGCTTGGCTCCGTACACTTCGAAGAAAGCGGCCTGGCTCCCAATTACACGATCACCTCAGAGACGCCCAACCTGACCGGCGTGGACGACCCACGCGCGGCGGCGTTCAATGCCACTGCGGAGGACATCGTGCAAAACGACATCAATGAGTTCAAGGCCTCACTCAAATACCAGCCCGCCGTGCCCATCACCTCCGGCAGCTTCATCGACGTGAGCTACGAGGTGGTATCGCCGCCGGGAGATGTCCTGAGCATCATCTTCAGGACGCTCGGCTACGGGGACGGGGCGGCACACCCCTTTCACAACAGCCAGACACTGACCTACGACCTGGAGTCCGGCACACAGATCAGCCTGGAACAGATATTCATGCCCGGCACGGATTATTTACAGGCGCTCTCCGATTACTGCAAGGCGGAGCTTTCAGGGCGTGATATCACCTTCGAGGCCTTCAGCAGCGGCGCGGACCCCACGCCCGAGAACTACCGCAACTGGAACCTGACCCCCGGCGGACTGATGATCACTTTCGATGAATACCAGGTGGCCCCCTATGCCGCCGGCGCGCAGACCGTCGTTATCCCTTATGCTGTCCTGAACAGCATCCTCGATCCCCAAGGTCCGGTCTCAAAGATCAGCGGATAAGGTCAATCCTCACGAAGCCACTTGCGGACCGCATCATGCGGGTGCTGATATTCTGCCATGCGA
>CAYMQX010000344.1:0-3828 GCA_964392495.1 uncultured Anaerolineaceae bacterium | reverse complement strand
GGCGCGCAGTACACGGAGTACAAGCGGCGGGTCAGGCGGTGGATCTAGAAACGAAGACCCTGAAGGTTTGCCCTGCCGGTGATGCTACTGCCCGCAAAGCCTCGCGGCTGGACCGTAATGACAGACGGCAATAGAAACCTTCAGGGTCTCTCCCAGACCTGCCGGTGCGGGCTGCCTGCCCAGATCTCCTGCGGGTAGATGATGAGGTTGGAGCCGGGGAGCCGCTCCATCGCCAGCCCGGTGTTCAGGTCCACGCCCACCTGCTGGTAGGCCTTGTAGATCAACTGGCTGCAGTAGAAGGCGTCCTCGCGCTCAGGGTCGAGGAAGTTCAGGTTGTAGGGTTTGCCTACCTGCCCCAGGGCGTAATCCGTCAGGCGCAGGCGCATCTGCTCCTCCTCCCCCTCGGCCAGGCCCAGCCCCTCGAGGGGCGAGGCCAGCCCATACAGGGTGTCGAAGAGATGCCCGCGCTGGCGCGCCATGCGCTCCGAATCCCAGACCGGCCCCGGCAGCTCGAAGTGGATGACGCCGCGCGAACCGGCCTCCACGCAGCGTCCGCCGGGACCTGTGTAGAGGGCGACGTGATCCACATCCCCGGGGACGAGGCGGCCCACAATGCGCCAGAACTCGCCCGGCAGGATATCGGGCTTGCCGTTCATGGTGCAGATCACATCGCCGGTCTGCAGGACCAGCCCCTGGAGCGCAAAGGTGTGCAGCATGGAAGTTGTAAATATTATACGGAGTTTTTGAGCGGTTGTTGCAGCCCGCCTCTACCGGAGGAGCAGCGCCAGCAGAACGAGCAGCGCGCCCAGCACCGAACAGCCCAGGTTGACCAGGTCGTTGTTCAGCCAGCGCCAGCCGCGCAGCGGAAGCGTCTGTGTGCCGCAGGAGTGCAGGGGGTGTCTCTCGGTCTCCTTGCGGCAGGCGGGGCAGAAGTAGATGGCCTGGAGGGTGGCGCCCAGCAGGGAATCGAACAGCGAGCCGGCCAGCCCGGCCAGAGAGAGGAGCAGCCAGGCGCCCGCGCCCAGCCCGGGGTAGGGGGAGAGCCAGACCGCCAGCAAAGCGATCAGCGCCGAGCCGAGGAAGGCCGCCGCCGTTCCCCACAGGGAGACGCCGCCCGAGGTGCCCTTCTCCACCTGCCTCCCCGGGCTGGTGATCAGGCGAGGGGCGGAGGGGTTGAGCACGCCCAACTCGGTGGCCCAGGTATCGGCATTGACGGCCGCCAGCGCGGCGGCGAAGCCCATCCACGGCCAGAGCGCCTCCGGGAAGAAAGCGTGCAGGGCGGCCAGCAGCGCCGCCACGCCCCCGTTGCCGAAGACCTGCCCGAGGTCGCGCTCGTGGCCCTTCGAGAACTTCTCGTCCAGCCCCTGCTTCTGTCTGCGGAAGAGGCGGCTGAGCAGCGAGGAGCTGACGAAGAAGGCCAGCAGCAGAGCGGCCCAGGGCAGGCCGCCGACCCCGAAGATGACCGCCCCCACCAGGGCCGCGCCCAGCATCCCGCTGCGGCTGAGGGCTTTCGCCTTGCGCGCCGCCCAGGCTACACCCACACCCAGGACCACACCCAGTGACAACTGCACAGCGTTCATGGTGCGGGGAGGGGCGTGGAGATGATGAACAGGACCGCCAGCACGAAGGCCAGGCTGGAGAGCAGGCCCGAACCCCAGACCACAAAGGCCAGCGGACGCTGCTTCTCCCAGCGGTAGAGCGAAAGCCCCGCCAGCCATCCCGCCATGCTCAGGAAGGCGCTGACCAGCGGCAGGAGGATCAACTGGACGGAAGGCACCGCCTCCACGATCCCCTGACCGGCGTTGAGACCCAGGGCCACGCGCGGCCGCTCCGGGATCAGCGTGCCCACCCATACCAGCAGGCCCACATTGAGGAGCAGCGTGAGCAGCCACAGGAAGCGGACCGGGCGGAGCACCCAGGCGCGCGACACCACGAAGGTGGGGTACACCGAGTGCGCCTCCGAGGGGCTCAGGCTGCCCAATTCCACGGCGCGGGCGAAGCTCTGCACGAAGCGGCGCGCCTCCGCCGGTGAGATGACGAACACGCGGCGGGCGGTGGCCACCAGCAGCAGGTCGCGGGTGCCGCTGGCGATGAACTCCACCAGCCCCAGGTCGGGGTGGCGGCGCAGTCCCAGCACGCCGCCGGGCAGGGAGAGGAAGGGCAGCTTGAGGGGCCGGGTCAGGTCGTCGGCGGGACGCACCCACTCGATATCCGAGAGCGGGATATCCTCCGAGCGCAGCCCCCAGTGGATGCTCAGGCTGTCGCGCCCCAACTGGTAATCGGCGCGGCCCAGGGAATAGAGCCGGTAGAAGAGGGCCGGGATGGGGAGGAAGGAGGCGATGGCCGCAATGAGCCAGACGACCAGCGCCGGGCCCACGGGCGTGCGCGAGACGTTCCAAAAACACGCGCCGCTGACCAGCGCCAGGAGCGCCAGAAGGCCCCCGTGAAGGAGGGCGCCGCGGCGTTTGGGAGGCGGGAAGGAATTGGAAGCCATATCATTGCTCCAGCGCGCCTGCGCCCCGGGATCCGCGTGCAGGCATGTTTTCACCGGGCTTGCGCGGCGCCTCCCGGGTCAGGCATCTCCTCCGGCAGGGATGGCACACGGCCTTAGTTCGCAGACTCTTCCAACACAAGGCGGATGGCGGAGCAGACCGTCTCCACCTGGGCCTCGGTCATGACGCCGCTGAAGGGAAGCGCCAACCCGCGCCGCCCCAGGTCCTCGGTCACGGGGAAGTCGCCGGGCTGCCAGCCGAAGCGCTCCACCATGTAGGGCTGGAGGTGGATGGGCAGGAAGTAGGGCCGCACCGGGATGCCCCGCGCCTCCAGCTTGTTGGCGAGCAGGTCGCGGTCCAGCCGGGCGTCAAAGCGGACGACATACACGAACCAGGACATGCGCGTGGTCGCCGGGTTGACATGCAGGGTCTCCACGCCGGGCATCCCGTCCAGCCGCTGCGCGTACCAGGCGGCCACGCGGGCGCGCTTTTCGAGCAGCTCCTCCAGGCGGCGCATCTGCGATTCTCCCAGCGCGGCCGAAAGCTCGTCGATGCGGTAGTTGTAGCCCAGGTGGGTGTGCGAGAGCCAGGTGTCGCCGGGGGCGCGCCCCTGGTTGCGCAGGGCCAGCATGAGCGCGGCGGCCTCGTCGTCGTCGGTGACGATCATCCCGCCCTCGCCGGTGGTGATCTGCTTGTTGGGATAGAAGGCGAATACCCCGAAGTCGCCCAGCCGCCCGGCGGGGCGTCCCTTGTACTGCGCGCCGAGGGCTTCGCAGGAATCCTCAATGAGCTTCAGGCCGTGACGCTCCGCAGTGAGGCGCAGCGCGTCCATCCCGGCGGGCTGGCCGAACACGTCCACCGGCAGCAGGGCCTTGACCTCCCCGCCCCGGACGGTGCGCGGCAGGTATTTGTGCGGGTTCCGGGCGGCGTCCTCCACGGCCTCGGGGTCGATGTTGCCGGTGCGCGGGTCCACGTCCACGAAGAGGGGTACGGCGTTCTCGAACAGCAGGACGTTGGAGGAGGCCACGAAGGAGAAGGGCGTGGTGATGACCAGGTCGCCGGGGCCGATGCCCGCGGCGCGCACGCACAGGTGCAGGCCGGCGGTCCCCGAGTTGACCGCGATGGCGTGCTTTGCTCCGGTGGCCGCGCGGATGGCCTGCTCGAAGGCGGGGGTGTGCTTTCCCATGCTCAGGATGGGAGTATTCAGGACCTCCGCCACGGCCCGGCGGTCGTCTTCGGTCAGGTCGGGGGAGGACATGGGTACAAGATGGGGGGACATGCCCGCAAGTATAACGGACAATGGGAGAGCGAAAAGCCCGGCTTTGCGGGCGGGGAG
>CAYMQX010000343.1:0-3837 GCA_964392495.1 uncultured Anaerolineaceae bacterium | reverse complement strand
CCCGCCAGCTCAGAGAATTGATCGCTGAACTGAAGCAGGAGGGCCACACCATCCTGCTCACCACCCACTACATGGAGGAAGCGGACCAGCTCTCCGACCGCATCGGCATCATCGACAAGGGCAGGGTCATCGCCCTGGATACCCCCGCCGGCCTCAAGCGGCGCATCGAACAGACCGAGATCATCCGCCTGGAGTTGAACGGCTGGCACGAGGAGATCGGCGAAAAACTCCGTTCCATCCAGGGCATCGAAAGCCTGACCTCCCGCCAGCAGGGCGAAGCCGATCTTTGGGAGGTCAGCCTGCAAGCCCGCAGCAGCCGGGCTGTCCTGCCCCGCATCGTGGAACATATCAACGGCAACGGTACCCGCCTGGTGAACATGAACGTCCTCACGCCCTCGCTGGAGGATGTCTTTATCCACCTCACCGGCAAGGCGCTGCGAGACTGAGGCGAACGGCCATGTCCACCCAGACCCTCATCCCCGATTCCCTCACCGTTGCCAGCCCGCTGAACAGCCTGCGCGCCCTGTGGGCGGTCGTCCGGCGCGAGTGGCTGATCTTCGTGCGCTACCCAAGCTGGATCATCTCGCTGTTCATCTGGCCGGTCATCTTTCCGCTCTCCTACATTCTGACCGCCCGCGCCCTCTCCGGCCGGGATGGGACAGGCCTGGCAAACTTCCAGTCCGCCACCGGCATCCAGGATTACATCGGCTTTATCGCCATCGGCACCATCATCTGGATGTGGCAGAACATGGTGCTCTGGAATGTGGGTTTTGCCCTGCGCAACGAGCAGATGCGCGGGACGCTCGAATCCAACTGGCTCACCCCCACCTGGCGCTTCGCCTACCTGCTGGGCGCCAGTGGACCCCAGCTTGCCTCCATGCTCATGTTCCTGATCGTATCCGCGATCGAGTTCACCCTGGTCTTTGGCGTGCATTTCCAGGGCAGCCTGTGGCTGACGCTTCTGGCGCTGCTGGCCTCCATCCCCTCCATCTATGGGCTGGGGTTCGCCTTTGCCAGCCTGGTCATCACCGCAAGGGAGGCACAGGCCTTCGTGTTCCTGGTGCGCGGCATCGTGATGATCTTCTGTGGGATCACCTTCCCCATCTCCATCCTGCCTGGCTGGATGCAGCCCGTAGCCGGGTGGCTCCCGCAGACTTATATCATCCATGCCATCCGCTCGGCCTCGCTTTCGGGGGACGGGTTCGCGGGCATCTCCCATGACCTGCTGGCCCTGGGGCTCTTCGGCCTCTTCTGGCTCACGGCCGGATATCTGATCTTCAACTGGATGGAACGCAAGGCGCGCCGCAGCGGTGCGATCGGGCAGTATTAGCCCCCCTAAAAGGACTCCATGATGTATACAGGACTTCTCTCACAACCCGGCCCGGCCTCCCACCTGCGGGCCCTTTACGCCATCGCAAAAAAGGATTGGGTGCAATACTGGCGTTATCCGCTCAATGTCGTATCCACCATCTTCCAACCCATCATCTGGCTGGCTCCGGTCTACTTCATGGGGCGGGCCTTCAGCGTGGACGGCAAGGCGCTCGGCTTTGCCCAGTACGCCGGGACGACGGACTTCGTGTCCTTCATCATCTTGGGGACCGTCCTCAGCAATTTCATCAATGCCGTGTTCTGGGGCATGGGCTATGCCCTCAAGAACGATATGGATTCGGGTGTGATGGAATCCAACTGGCTCACACCGGTGCCGCGCCTGCTCATCCTGATCGGGCACTCGCTGGCCAACCTGCTGGTGACCGCCATCACTTCGCTGGGGATGCTGGCCGCAGCCGCGGCGGTGTTCGGGTTCCACGCCACCGGGGACGTGCGGGCAGCCGTGTTGGTGGCCCTCCCCATGCTGATCGGGCTGTACGGCTTCGGCTTCGCCTTCGCCGCACTCGTGCTGCTCGTCCGCGAGGCCAATACGCTCGTGGATACAAGCGCCTTCCTGGTGGGGATCTTCTCCGGCACCGACTTCCCCGTCTCCGTGCTGCCCAGGTGGCTGCTGCCCGTGGCGCTCGCTCTGCCCCTCACCTACGGCCTGGACGCAGTGCGCGGTTTCGTCCTCCGCACACAGCCCCTCCTGCCCCTCCCCGTGGAGGTCGGCCTGCTGATCGCCACCATGTTCCTCCTGCTCTTCCTGGGGGAGAGGGCTTTTACGGCCCTCGAGCGCCGCATCCGGAGGCTCGGCACGCTGGGTCAGCATTAAAGGATTGATAGCCTCACGACCATCCGCAGCAGGGCATGGACGCCCAATCTGCGCGCATGGGATCCGTCTAACGCACCGGCCTTTGAGCCCGCTGGTAATCGTTTTTTCCGCCGGAGCTGCATTTTTTGAGTCTTCTCAACACAGAACAAAAGTGCTACAATATGGCCTCCCCGGACAGAAAGGCGTTTTTGATGTTCTCCAAACTGGACCGCATTTATAACGAATTCCCGCGCAAGTTCTGGCTCGTCGTCGTCGTTTCCTTCATCGACCGCGTCGGCGGGACGCTGCTCTTCCCGTTTTTCGCCCTCTATATCACCCAGCGCTTCCACGTGGGCATGACCCAGGCCGGGATCGTCCTGGGCGTGTTCTCCGTCTTCGGGCTGGTGGGCAGCATGATCGGCGGCGCCCTCACCGACCGCTTCGGGCGGCGGCGTCTCATCCTCTTCGGCCTCGTCTTCAGCGCAGTCAGCACCCTGACCCTCGGCATGGTGGACCGGCTGGCCATGCTCTTTCCGCTGGCGGTGCTGATCGGCCTCCTCAGCGATATCGCCGGGCCTGCACACCAGGCGATGATCGCGGACATCCTCCCGGACAACAAACGCCAGGAGGGTTTCGGCATTCTGCGCGTGGTCGGCAACCTGGCCTGGATCATCGGCCCCACCATCGGAGGCTTTGTTGCCAACCGTTCCTTCTTCGCCCTCTTTGTGATCGACGCTGTAGTGAGCTCCATCGTGGCGCTGCTCTTTTACCTGTATATGCCCGAGACCAAGCCTCAGCTCCAGCCGCACGAGGAAGAGCAGCATGAAAGCATCCTCAAGACCTTCATCGGTTACGGGCATGTGCTGCGCGACCGCCCCTACGTGGCTTTCCTGGGCGCCTCCATCCTCATGGGCCTCGTCTATCAGCAGATGTACAACTCGCTTTCGGTATATCTGCGCGACAACCACGGCATCGACCCCCAGGGCTATGGCTTCCTGATGTCCGCCAGCGCCGTCGCCGTGGTCCTGCTCCAGTTCTGGGTCACGCGGCGGGTCAAGACCCGCCCGCCCTTCCTGGCCATGGCGGTCGGCGTCCTTTTCTATGCCCTGGGATTCAGCATGTTCGGTTTTGTGAGCGCCTACTGGCTCTTTGTGGCCGCCATCGTGGTCATCACGATCGGCGAGATGATCATCATGCCGGTCTCCTCGGCGCTGGCCGCGGGCTTTGCTCCGGTGGAGATGCGCGGGCGCTATATGGCCATGTACGGTTTTTCCTGGGCCTTGCCCGCCACCATCGGCCCCGCCGCTGCGGGTTACATCCTGGACAATCTCAACCCCAATCTGCTCTGGTATCTGGGCGGCGTACTGACCCTGATCTCGGCCTTCAGCTTCTACCTGCTTCACACGCGGCTGAAGGGCCAGCAGCGCTTTGCCTCCTCAGGCGCAGAGGCTGCCGCAGCCGCCGCGGATTAGCGCCTGCCGCGCTCTCCCCTCTGAAGCCACCCTCATCCCCAACAAAAGACCTCCCGCCGGAAAGGCAGGAGGCCTTTTCTTTGATTGGCCGGAGAGACTGCCACGGTTGAACGGCCCTGGACAAAGCCCGGCCTTGTGCCGCCCCCGCCATGTTCTCCTAGTGGTCGTGGCCGTGCTGGTGTA
>CAYMQX010000342.1:0-3844 GCA_964392495.1 uncultured Anaerolineaceae bacterium | reverse complement strand
GGTACGGTTGAGGCCGCTTTCTGAGGTGTTGGCAAAAGCGAGGATCTCCTTCGCCGGGTCTTTCAATTCACCAAAGGCGAACCTCTCACTTTGCTCCCCTCCCGCGGCCAGAACCCACTGCGCCTCGGTGGGCAGGCGCACGGTCTGCGTTCCGGGAAGCCCCTGCTTTCCCTCCTCCAGCCCCTCCCAGTTCTCCGTCAGCCATTTGCAGTAGGCGCTGGCTTCGAACCACGTGATGCCCACCACGGGCGCGTTCGCGCGCCGGAGGCCGAAGCGCGGGTCCTTCCAGTAGCGCGGTTCCACTTTTTGGCGCTCATCCCAATTTGCCTTCAGCCACGCATAGCCCTTTTCGCCCCAATCCCCGAGATCCACATGATCATCCTCCAGTGGGGCGAATTTCGGGAAGCCGGTCCAGTACTTTTCGGCGTGGAAGTCCTCTGCTTCCAGGAAGCGGGCATACTGGGCGTTGGTGACGGGGTATTTGGCGATGGAGAAGGGAGGGATCCCTTTGCGGCCCTTAAACGGGATGAAGGCATAAAGATCTTCGGGCTGGCAGCCCAATTCATCGGCCAGGTCTGCGCATTCGGCGCGCGTGGAGGCGGGGACCTGTGTTTTCACAGCCAATTGGGTCAATTCCGCCCGGCTCTCGCGCACCAGCCTGCGCCCGAAATGCTCCGCCCCGGTATCGGTGATGGCTCTGCCGGCGAGCAGCGCAGGCAGGCCGAGCAGTTCCGGGCGTTCCTCGTCGTCCCGCATCCGCAGGTCCAGCACGAAATCATCCAACTCCTGGCTGCCGATGATCATCAACTGGCCCGCCGCCAGCAGCAGGGCCTCGCGCCAGCGCGGGTTCTCCCAGTGCTTTCTCACCAGCGCCTTCCGTTCGCTCTCCCGGCGCGTGGCGATCTCCACCCCGGCCAGGTATTCCTCCAGCGTGAGGTGGAAGAAGCCGATCTGCCCCGGGCTGCGCTCGCTCAGCAGACCCACCTCCTCGCGGGCGTGCCGCATGAACTGTTCGGCGAGGGCCTCCGCCTTCTCCGGTCTCAGCTCGTCGTCCTTCGCCTGCAGCAGGCGCACGATCTCGTCCTTCCACTGCCCGGCGGGCATGGTCCCCCCGGGTTTGTGGTCATGCACCCAGTAGGCCAGGGCCGCCATCATGGGCGTGATGAGCGAGACCGGCAGCACATCATAGATGCTGATGCCGTGCAGGGTCTGGGCCTGCCGCCAGCTTGCGATCATGGTCTGGACCACGATCTGGTACAGGCGCACGCGCTCGTTCGGAAGGCGTGTGCCGAGCTTGTGGATCATAGCCAGGATGGTCAGCAGGAGTGGGTTGAGCGCCAGACGCTGGACGCCGGGTGAGCGGTTGATGTCGCTCATCAGCGGGTCAACTGAGGCCTCCGCCTTGCGGAAAACCTCCTCCACCGGCAGCGCGGGGTTGTTCTTCTGCTCGTGGGCCGCGAACCAGCGCAGCAGGAACTCGCGCACCTCCTCCGGCAGGGCCAGCGCGCTCAGCTCGGTCTCCTCGAAGTCCTGCAGGTCGCCGCGCTGGTAGCCCTCCAACCGGCTGGTGACGATGATATGGTTTTCGCAGCCTTCCCGGCAGCGCTGGCGGGCAAAACGCCGCACCTCCTCCACCACCGCGGCGCGCAGGGTCCTGCCTTTGACCAGGGTATCCCCCACGTCGCCCACCTCGTCCAGCCCGTCCAGCAGCAGCATGCACAGGCCCTTGTCCAGCGTGATCTGCATGAACTCGCCGAAGCGCTCCGCGCCCGGCATGTAGATCTTCCCGGTGCTGTCCATCAGGAACCTTTCCAGCGTCAGGGCCGAATCCTTTTCCAGCATTTCGGCATACTGTGCCAGCCGCACAAATACCGGCAGGCAGGGCGCCTCCAGCCGCAGGCGGATGGCGCCGACCGGGCCGCGCGCCAGCATGAGGGCGATGAACTTCAGCGAGACCGTCTTGCCGCTGCCGGGCTTGCCCACGATCACCAGCTTCGGGCTGCCGGTCAGAGCGTCCGTTACACGTTTTTGCTGCTGCCGCAGCTCGGCCATGAGCCGCCGGGACTCGTCGGCCTGCAGCATCTCCTCCCATTCGGCCTCCCGTTCGCGCTCCGGACGCAGCGGGATCAAGCCCGGCTCCAAATAGACGGCTTCCAACGGCAGGGTCTTGAGGGCCGGGTTTTCGTCCGGCCTGGAGGTGAGGAGTTGGGGCGAAAGCCCGCGGGTCTCCAGGTTCTCGAACTCCGCCAGGAGATTGTGACGGTATCTCTTCTCGATCTCCGCGGCTTCGCCTTCCGAGAGGCCCATCTTCTGCCAGACCACCCGGATGCCAGTTCCCTGCGGGGTTTCCACCAAAGCCCGGTCGAGTTGTGAGATCCCCGCCAGGATGGATTTCAGGAGGTGCCGCTTTTCGGCTTCGTCAGCGTAATTCAACAGCGGCTGCCAGCTTGTCCCTGCCAGCCCGCTGCGAAGTTCCGCCAGCAGTTCGGAGAGCTCCGCGGCGCGTGAGCGCGGCCAGCCCAGGGCAGTCATCAGAGATTCGGGGGGCGCCGCAGTCATGGAGGTGAACCCGAGTATCGCGGAAGCCACCTCCTGGCGCAGGAGGTCGTTCTTTTTGGCCTGCAGGCGGTCCAGCCCCGTGTTCTTGAGCCAGCGCAGCAGTGCATCATCTTCCTTCGGCGCCTGCATTTTTTGTATGGCTTTGGAGAAGGCCTTCTGCAGGTCCTCCCCGGCTTTCCGGGCGTCATACCCCTTTGTCAGCCACTCCCTGAACGGTCCCAATCCCTTTTCGAGGGCCGGGTCAACGATCCCCTTCTCGGCCAGCTTTTCAGCCAACTTGAACAAGGCTGCGGCAAGCAATGCGGTCTCAATGATCATGATCCGCTCCTGTGAACAACCTGCACGATCTTCTTATGAAATTATACATTGCAGGGTGCAGAAACCCATATCCCCGCTGCAACAGGAGAAAACAAGTGGGCGCAAAGGGACTCGAACCCCTGACCTTTTCCGTGTAAGTCTTTTGGTCATACGATTATCCCTAGTTCGCTTTTTTCGATGACAATCATCACACAATTCCCGCCAATTACTTTTCTTTTCGTATGGTTGCCGGCAATGCAGGCAAAAGTAAGGTATCTGAGAGAAAACATCTTCGTTCATGTCTATCACGTAGTCTGTCCTGTCGTCAATCGCAAACTCAATCCGGAATCGTTCAGTTGCGCCAACGATGCCGAGATTAGATGCAACTCCCCGTCAAGAAAAAAAGAGACCTCCATTTTGGAAGTCTCTTATGCAACTAGCGGGGAGTTGTGGGGTTTGAGGGATTCGAACCCTCGACCTTTCGGATGTAAGCCGAATGCTCTAACCAACTGAGCTAAAACCCCTGAGAGCCAAATTCTACCATAATGAGCGGAATATAATCAGCCGCCGTTACTCCTCTTCCAACGGAATGCTCCCTGTCTCTTTTGTGTTCTCCGAGCATGGCAGTTATGACAAACCACCTCACACTTTTCTATCTCAGCTATTACGGCTTTCAGAGTCCGCCCCTCACCTACCATACTAGCTACGTTGGCTACCTTATCCCCGTTGTGATGGTCAAAGGTCAGTACTAGCGGGTCTGCTTCTCCACAATCTACACAGGGATTAGTCAGGAGGTATTGATAGACGTATTCCCTAGCCTCATCTCTGTACTTATTCATAGCCGCTTTATTCCTGTCTAGAATGCGCCTTGGGTTGGATAGATAGTGTTGCCTGTCCACTTCATGCTGACAGTCCCTACAGTAGTATTGAAGTATCCCTTTCTTAACGTTCCAGAAATTGAATTGGTTTTTGGATTTCCATTGCTTGC